>JAHJIQ010000054.1 GCA_018823285.1 Pseudomonadota bacterium | reverse complement strand
TTGCAGTGCGGGACTCTTGCCGGAGATCTTCTTGAAGGGATCAATCTCATTGTGGTCAGTCCCGGTGTTCCGTTGCAGCAGCAATTCTTTGCGGCGGCAAGAGAACAGGGGATCAGGGTGATCGGTGAGCTTGCTCTTGCGGCGGCGCTTTATGATAAGCCGATCCTGGCGATTACCGGCACCAACGGCAAAAGCACGGTCACCGAACTGCTCGGGATAATAGTGAAAACGGCCGGATTTCGGGCGTTTGTCGGCGGAAACCTTGGGGTCCCGCTGGCCGAACATCTGCTGAAAACGGAAGAAACCGATCTTGCGGTCCTCGAGGTCAGCAGCTTTCAGCTTGATACCGCACCGGACTTCAGGCCGGAAATCGCTCTTCTGCTGAATATTTCCCCGGACCATCTGGATCGCTATCACGACTATGAAGAATATGCGGCATCGAAACTGTCAATTTTTAAAGGACAGCTCCGCACCGGACATGCGGTGATCAATGGCGATGACCCCGAGATCACTTCAAGGATTGACGGGTATCCCGTTCCGGCGCAGAGGGGCTTTTTCGGAGTGAACCCTCCGCCGGGCACACCTTCCGCATCGATCTGCGGCGCTCTGGTCCGCGTTGATCTTGCCAAAGGCGGTGATGTTGAAACGTTTTCCCTTACCGGCAGCTGTCTTGCCGGTGAGCCGAATGCCCATAATGCGGCGGCGGCGATTCTGGCCGCGAGGATTTTCGGTTGCGCTGCGTCGGCGGTACAGAAGGCGCTGGTCGGTTTCAGGCCATTGGGGCACCGGTTGTCTCTGGTCGGAGAGTTTGGTGGCGTGAAGTATTATGACGATTCCAAAGCGACCAATATCGGCGCGGTTTCCGCGGCCTTAAGCGGTTTTTCGGGGCCGGTGGTCCTGATTGCGGGGGGGCGTGACAAGGGTGGGGATTATCGGCTCATGCTTGATCAGGTCACCGGCAGAGTAAAGGCCATGGTCCTGATCGGTGAAGCGAAAGATAAAATGGCCGAGGCTTTTTCCGGGGTAACGAAAGTGGTGATGGCCGAGAGTATGGATGATGCGGTCAGAAAAGCGGGGAATCTCGCGGCAGAAGGGGACAGCGTGCTGCTGTCTCCGGCCTGTGCGAGTTTTGATATGTTTGACAGCTACTCGCACAGGGGTGATGTGTTCAGGGCGGCGGTCAGTGAAATCATGATGCGTTAAAACGGAGGCGGCAAAATGAGGAAAAGAACGTGCTGTTTATGTCATAGGACCGGTGAGGCCGGGAGGTGGTCACAGACCCCAGAGCTGAATGGGGATGAAGTGGTACATGGATTGTGCCCGACCTGCTTTGCCGAAACCCGGGAAAAAGTCAGAAGAATCTATGCGCCGCTCCACCGGGAAATGGCTGCCGAGGTTCGGTAAGGGGGAGGCGGAAGGAAGAGCGGGGTTTGGTGTGAAATGTGGTGAGCCAATGTCGGCATAAGATTCCGGACGCAGGGGAATGGAATCGACACAGGGTAATGGAAGATGGCTGCTCCGGCGGAAGTAAATAATTTTCGGCTTGTCATTACCGGTGGTGGCACCGGGGGGCATCTGTTCCCAGGAATTGCGGTCGCCGATCAGGTGCTGGAAAATATGCCGCAGAGCAAAGTGCTTTTTATCGGGACAGACCGGCAGGTGGATGCGAAAGTCCTGGTGAATCGTCCGTTTGCGATTGCAACCGTCAAATGCCAGGGACTGAAAGGAAAATCCCCCCGGGCAATCCTTTCCAGTCTGATCCAGTTGCCGATGGCTCTTGTCGCCTCGATGCGGATCCTCAGAAAATTCAGGCCTCACCTGGTCCTGGGGGTTGGTGGCTACGTGACCGGGCCGGTGGTTCTGGCCGCGAGAATTCTTGGGATACCAACTACCATTCATGAGCAGAACTCGGTGCCGGGGCTGGCCAATCGCCTGCTCGGGAAAATTGTTGACCGGGTCTTTCTCTCCATTCCGGGCAGTGAAAAATTTTTTCCGCCGGGCAAGGTTCTTTTGACCGGGAACCCTTTGCGAAAGGCGATACTTGCGGCCGGGGCTTTAAGAAAGAAGAATCCCGGGACGGCCCTGCTGGTCATGGGCGGCAGCCAGGGCGCCCACCGGATCAATATTCTTGTTGCCGAAGGGTTGCAGAAGGTCCACGATACGCTCCCCGCTGATTTTTTCGTAATCCATCAGACCGGCAGGGCGGATGTGGAGGAGATTCGAAAAATTTATGAAAGAGCCGGCATCCGGGCGAGAGTTGAAGCGTTTATTGATGATATGGCCGCCGTATATGTGCAGGCCGGGCTTGTGGTTTCAAGGGCCGGGGCGACCAGCCTTGCCGAAATCTGCGCCATGGGTCTGCCCTCCATTCTCATTCCCTTCCCTTCTGCCGCCGACAACCACCAGGAATACAACGCCAGAATGGTTTCCGAGAGAGGCGGCGCCGTGCTTCTGAAAGAGGAAGGCCTGGATGCGGAGGTTATGGCGGCAACCATCTCGGGAATGCTGCAGGACTCTGAAGAGTTACTGCGAATAGGCGAAAAGGCCGGGTCTGCGGCTTTCCCGGAAGCCACTGAAAAGATTGTATGGGAGTGTCTGAAACTTGCCGGATTCAACCAGGGAGCAGCTCTGAAAAATGTATAAGAAAAAAGTGAAACAGATTCATTTCGTCGGGATCGGCGGGATCGGCATGAGCGGGATCGCCGAAGTCCTGCTGAATCTCGGGTATAAAGTCAGCGGGTCGGATCTGCGGGAATCGAAAATTACCCGGCGTCTGGCATCGTTGGGCGGGATAATCAACACCGGGCATCAGGCGGAATGGATTGTCGGCGCCGACGTGGTGGTGGTTTCGACCGCAGTGAAAAGCGACAACCCGGAGGTTCTGGCTGCCCGTGCGGCGCAGATTCCGGTTATCCCGAGGGCGGAAATGCTTGCGGAGTTGATGCGGCTGCAGAAGTTCGGCATCGCCATTGCGGGAAGCCACGGCAAGACCTCGACCACCTCGATGATCGGCTGGCTCCTCGCCCGCGCCGGATTTGATCCCACCGTGATTATCGGAGGGACGGTGAACGCTTTCGGCACCAATGCCAAACTCGGCGCCGGAAAGTTCCTGGTGGCCGAGGCGGATGAAAGCGATGGCTCCTTTCTCAAGTTGTCACCGGTTCTGGAGGTGGTGACCAACATCGATCTGGAGCATCTTGATTATTATCGGGACATTGATGAGATCAAAGCGGCTTTCCTGGAATTCATCAACAAGATCCCTTTTTACGGCGCGGCGATTGTCTGCCTGGATGATCCGCATGTGGCCGATCTCCTCCAGCATATCGGCAAGCGGACCATCACCTATGGCCTGACCGCCCAGGCGGATATCCATGCCAAGGCCATTGAGACCCACGGTCTGAAATCAAGTTTTGACGTGTGGGTCGGTCAGGAAAAAAAGGGGCGGATCACGATTCCCCAGCCGGGAACCCACAACATCTATAATACCCTGGCGGTAGTAGGCGTTGGGCTGGAGCTTGATATCCCGTTCAATGAAATTGCCGAAGCGATGGCAGAATTCAGTGGTGTTCACCGGAGGGTCGAGATTAAAGGCGAAGTGAATGGCATCACCGTGATCGATGATTATGGCCATCATCCGACCGAGGTGAAAGCAACCCTGTCTGCCCTGCGCAATGCCTGGCCCGAGAGACGGCTGATTGTTCTTTTTCAGCCGCATCGTTACAGCAGGACGAGGGCGCTGTTCAACGAATTCTGCACTGCGTTTCACATGGCCGACATTCTTTATCTGACGGAGATTTATGCGGCAAGTGAAACCCCGCTGGAGGGAGTTTCCGGGGAGATTCTGCTGGAGGCGATTCGGCAGCACGGACAGAAACAGGCCTGCTTTGTGGCCGAGGTGGAGAATCTGCCCGATGCGGTTGTGCCGATCCTGCAAAGTGGGGATGTGGTGCTGACCCTTGGCGCAGGGAACATTCTAACCGCCGGTGAAACGATCTTGGCGAAGCTTGGTATGGGGTCACCTCAGTAATGAGGAAGATATGAATGGGAATGGCTAAAGATGCAGAACAGAGCCGGGAAAAGTTCCGGACGGCAATCAGGAGTTTCTGGAAGGGAGATATCGAATGGGATGTTTCTCTGGCGAAGATGACTACCCTCAAAATCGGTGGCCTTGCCTGGGCGGTTGTCAGACCGGAGGCTGCAGACGAAGCTGCATGCGTTGTCAAGGGCTGCGCCGGTTCCGGTCTGCCCTGGGTCTGCATGGGGAGAGGCAGCAATATCCTGGCTCTGGATACGGGGTTTCCGGGGGTGGTGATTACGCTCGAAAAAATGTCCGGGATCAGAAATCGGGGCCGGGACCGGGATGGGCACCATCTGGTGGAAGTCGAAACCGGCTGCAGCCTGGCCGGTCTGGTCAAATGGTGTACCGATCACGCCCTGTCGGGCCTGGAGTTTGCGGCCGGGATTCCCGGTAGTGTGGGCGGGGCGGTCTATATGAATGCCGGTGCCTGGGCAAAAGAGATGAAGGATGTGATTTTCTCCATTACCTGGTTTGACGGGAAGTCGATGATTACCGGGACGGGAGAGGATCTGCAGTTTGAATATCGGCGCTGGTTGGTGAAAGACCCCGTGCTCGCGGTGAAAACCGTTCTTCGTCTGGAGGAGGGGGAGCGGCAGGAGATTGACCGGAAGTGCAGGGAATATGTTGCCGGGCGCCGGGCAAAACAGCCATACGGCGCGGCCAGTGCCGGCTCCTTTTTTAAAAACCCGGATGGAACTCCTGCCGGCAAACTGATCCAGGATGCCGGACTGAAAGGGACGCGGGTTGGCGGGGCGGTGGTCTCTGAACTGCATGCCAATTTTATTGTCAATTCCGGACAGGCCACCGCCGAGGATGTCCTGTGCCTGATGAAGAAGGTGCAGGAACAGGTCAGGAAAGAGTCGGGGGTCATGCTTGAACCCGAGGTGCATTTTCTTGGTCGGGGAGGGCTGCAGCGGTGAATCCCAGAGTCAGATATCACAAACGGAAACCCGTCGACCCACGGCTCAGTCAGAAAAAGAGGGTTGTCATTGTTGCTGCAGGTTTTATTGCAGGTGCGGTGGCGATTGCCGGGGTTCTGCTCGTTGTTTATCAGGCCCTGGGCAGGTCGGATTTTTTCCAGATCACGGCCATTCGGATCGAGGGGTGCCAGAAAACGAGTAAGAGCCAGGTTCTTGAGTACAGCGGGGTTGATATTCACACGAACCTATTGGTACTCGATGTTGATGAGATCAGGACGAAAGTGGAATCAGGTCAGTGGATCATGCGGGCTGAGGTCAGGAAGCAGTGGCCGAATCGACTTGAAATTTCGGTGAAGGAGTATGCTCCGGTGGCGATGGTCGCCATTGACACCAAATTGTTTTATGTTGATCGGGATGGAAAAGCTTTTGCCGAGGCATTGCCCCCGGAGGAGATGGATTACCCGGTGATTACCGGACTTTCCGGACTGGAGGGCGATGGCGCTGCCGAGAATGCGAAAACCCTGAAATATGCCTTGGGTTTCATCTCCTACGCAAGTCTCGGGAATCTCAATCTCCCGGTGCAGAACATTTCGGAGATTAATGTCAGCAATCAGAATGATCTGGTTCTGTTCCTGGTTGACAGGCCATTTCCGATCCGAATTGGCGCGGTGGGGGAAGCGTTGAAAATAAAATATTCGCGTCTGGCCAGGGTTCTGTCCTGGCTCTACCGGCATAAGAAGTTCGGAACAACAGAATACATTGATATGGCTTCGGCCGCCGAGCAGATACTTGTGGGTCAGGATATGCTGTGACTCTGGGTGTTTCGTAAATAATTTTTGGAGTTGATATGGGCCAGGAAGAAAGAGGGGAAATTATCGCAGGACTCGATATCGGAACCACCAAGATCTGTGCCGTTGTTGCAGAGGTGATCGATAACCGGGTTGACGTGGTCGGGGTTGGAATCCACCCGTCGATCGGCTTGAGACGGGGTGTTGTGGTCAATATTGAAAGCACCGTCGAGTCGATCAAGCGGGCGGTGGATGATGCTGAAAAGATGGCCGGGTGCCAGATTTCCTCGGTGTATGCCGGAATTGCCGGAAGTCATATCAAGGGATTCAACAGCAGGGGACTTGTCCCGATCAGGCAGGGAGAGGTGACCCAGGAGGATATCGACCGGGTTGTGGATGCCGCAAGTGCGGTCCATATTCCCACCGATCAGGAGGTGCTGCACATTCTGCCCCAGGAATTCATGGTGGATGATCAGGATGGAATCCAGTATCCGCTGGGCATGACCGGGGTGCGGCTTGAAGCGGACGTCCATATTGTTACCGGTCAGGTTGCGGCGGTCCAGAATATTGTGAAATGCTGCAACCGGGCGGGACTTGAGGTGTGCGACGTTGTTCTGGAACCGCTGGCCTCCGCAGAAGCTGTTCTGACCCGGGAAGAGATGGAGCTTGGGATAGGCCTGCTTGATATCGGAGGGGGAACATCGGACCTGGCGATATTCACCGATGGTACGATCAAGCACTCCTTCGTTCTGGGTCTGGGGGGGCATAATCTCACCAACGATCTCTCCATCGGTTTGCGAACTCCCCTTAAAGAGGCCGGAATTCTGAAGGAAAAATACGGTTCGGCCCTGGCATCGCTGATCGATAAGGACCAGGTGATAGAAGTTCCCAGTGTCGGGGGCAGGGATTCCCGGAGGATCTCGCGGAGGGTCATGGGAGAAATTCTGGAGCCACGGGTTGAGGAGATGCTGTCGCTGATCAAAGATCAGCTCAAGGACTCGTCCTATCACGACAAGATTAACGCCGGGTTGGTAATGACCGGCGGCACATCGCTTCTGGCCAACATGGTCGATCTGGCCGAGCAGATATTTGATCTCCCGGTCCGGATTGGATATCCGAAGAAAGTGGGGGGAATGGCGGATATGGTCAGTACTCCCCAGTATGCAACCAGTCTGGGCCTGATTTTTTTTGCCATGAAGAACGAGTCTAGCCAACGCTTCAAAAATAATGAAGACGGTGTGTTCGGCCGACTGGCGGGGCGCATGCGGGACTGGTTTCGGGGGGCGTTCTGATTTTTGTTCAAGGGAGCGGAAGAAGCAGGACGCGTCTGGTCCGTGAGGGTTGGGCAAACACGGTTCTCCAGACCTCCGATAAGTGCCGAACGACTTGAAATATTTAAAAAAATCAGTAGAAGTGACGACTGCTTTGAGGTATAAATATTTACCTTGGTCAAACTATTAGAGAACTGACTCCGGAGTTCAGATGTCATTCGAATTCGCAGACAATAAATCCCGCGCAATCATAAAAGTTGTAGGTGTTGGTGGTGGCGGCGGCAACGCAATCAATACCATGGCGGAAAACAAGATCCGTGGCGTGGAGTTTATTGCCGCCAATACCGACCTGCAGGCCCTTGAAAACTCACGCGCCGACATCAGGCTGCAGCTCGGACCGGGCAGCGCCAAGGGGCTTGGCGCCGGAGCCAACCCGGAAAGAGGCCGTGAGGCTGCGGAAGAAAGTGTGGAGGAGATTCGCAGCATCATCGGCGAATGCGACATGGTTTTTGTCACGGCGGGCCTCGGCGGCGGCACCGGGACCGGAGCGGCTCCTGTTGTGGCGAGGGTCAGTAAGGAGATGGGCGCTCTGACCGTGGCGGTTGTCACCAAGCCCTTCACCTTTGAGGGGCAGACCAGGATGCGGAACGCCACCAAGGGTTGGGAAATGCTTAAAAAACATGTTGATACAATCATCACTGTTCCCAATGATCGCCTGCTTTCACTCTCGGGCAAGGGTGGCCGGTTTATTGACAGCATGAAAATGGCCGACAACATTCTCGTCCAGGCAGTGAAAGGGATCACCGATACAATCAACCTTCCCGGGTATATCAATCCGGATTTTGCGGATGTGAAAGCAATCATGAACGAGATGGGCCCGGCACTCATGGGAGCCGGTCTCGGAGTAGGTGAGAATCGAGGGATCGACGCGGTCGATATGGCGATAGCGAGCCCTCTCCTGCAGGATATCAGTATTGATGGCGCACGGGGGGTTCTGATCAACGTCTCGTCTCGGGAAGATCTGCTCAGCATGGCGGAGGTGACCGAGATCACCAGCCGAATCTATGAAGAAGCACATGAAAACGCCAATATAATTCTCGGGGTGACCTTTGACGAGTCACTCGGGGAAGGGTTGCGGGTCACCGTCATTGCCACCGGGATCAATACAGCAGAAGATCTAAATTCCCTCCCGGATAAGGTGACAAGGTTGAGCGAGCCTAGAAAACCTTCAGTGGCCCAGACGCTTCCCTTCCAGAACAAGGAGAGCCATGCCGGAGAGTCTTCCCGGCCGGCAGGGAGCGGGCGTCAGCGCAACCCTTTCCTGGATGTAGGTTTTGATGAGGATCATCTGGACACGCCCACCTTTATTCGTAGAAACGAGAATTGAATCTCGCAAGAGAAGAACAGGCAGATACCCGGCAAACATCAGTCTTTCGGTAGTTTTTCGCCGGCTGACCTTCTCGTCACTGCTAACTTGACCGACATGTCGTTTTCCCAGGCAGAAAAATTGCATTGCGTGGAAAAGCTGGGGTAGCCGAAGTACATGCGCTACCCGGTATGGTTTGCAGAATAATTTCCAGCTTTTCTTTAGAATTTCTCCACTCATCCGAATATGAAATAATCAATGCGGCATCAAAGGCCAGGCCCGGAGCATAGTCTTTCCAGTGAAAAAGGGTCCTGGAAAAAGAGCTGGACCGGCAGGCTGCCGGTCGGACTGATTTTTCCCAACGCCTATCGGGTTGGTATGTCAAATCTCGGCTTCCAGCTGGTTTACGACATGCTGAATTGCCTGGACGAGGTTGTCTGTGAGCGACTGTTTCTCCCCGCTGACGGGGAAATGGCGCTTTCTGTGGAGTCATCAAGGCCCATCACTGATTTTCCCATTCTTCTTGTTTCGTTGAGTTTCGAGAAAGATATCATCTCCCTGCTCAGTATGTTGCTTGCCGGTAATATCGAGCCCCTGGCGGAAAAGCGGGCCGGGCTTCCCGTAAAACCGGTGTCGCCGCTGATCATCGCGGGAGGTGTTGCCTGCTCCATCAACCCGGAACCCCTGGCGCCCTTTGTTGATCTGATGGTTATCGGCGAAGCCGACCCACCCTTGACGCAAATTATGTCCAGGCTGATCAGGGAGGGGTTGCCCGGGGATCGTTCAAGCGTGCTTGCGGAATTTGGCAGAAAAATCGTGGGTTGTTATGTGCCAGCCTTTTATGAATATTTTTACACTGCGCATCGAAAACTTGAAAAGATTGTTGCCCGGCAAGGTCTCCCTGCACGAATCGCTGTTTCTCGCTCAGAAAACAAGGAGGTTGCCGTTTGTTCGAAGATTGTGACCCCGGCCGCGGAATTTTCAGATCTATTCCTGGTTGAACTTGGGCGTGGCTGCAGCAGAGGCTGCCGATTCTGTGCCGCAGGGTACGTGTATCGCCCCCCCCGGCTCCGTTCGTTGGCTTCGGTGCTTGAAGCGCTCCACGAAAGGCCCGAGGGCATCACCAAGGTCGGACTGCTCGGGATGGAGATGGCGAAGGCGGAGGATCTGGCACAGATAGTTGATACGCTCCTGGCCCAGGGATGCCGACTTTCGTTTTCATCGTTACGGGCGGACACCCTGAATGATTCACTGATTCGGCTCCTCGCGGACAGCAATTTGAAAACGGTTGCTCTGGCACCTGATGGCGGTTCAGAGCGCTTGAGAAAAGTGATCAACAAGGGGATTACCAGAGAGGATATTCTCGGTTCCGCTGAAAAGCTTGTCCGGGCCGGGGTGGTCAATCTGAAGCTTTATTTCATGATTGGTCTGCCCACCGAGACGGAAGAGGATCTTCTGGAAATGGTCACGCTGGTCCGGGAGGTGCTGGGGGTGATGTCAGGCCCGGGGCGTGAAAGAGGTCGACTCAGCACGCTCACGCTCAGTATCAACCCCTTTGTTCCCAAAGCCTGGACTCCGTTCCAGTTTCACCCGTTTGCCACCATCGAGCAACTGAAAAATAAAATGAAATTCTTGCGGCAGAATCTTGTCGGAGTCGCTAATCTGAAAATCATGGGCGAAAAACCTGACAGTGCCTTTCTTCAGGCGGTAATTGCCAGAGGTGACCGGCGTCTTGCTCCGGCTCTTATCGAGCTTGCGAAAAGCGGTGCAAACTGGCGACATGTTTTTCGGCAAAATGATATTACAACGGATGACTATGTCGGGTGCGACAGAGGAGAGGGGGAAATCTTCCCCTGGACGATCATTGATCATCGGATAAAACCAGGCTACCTGTGGCGGGAGTATCAGCGCGCTCTTGGCGAAAAGATGACTGCTCCCTGTGACACTTCAAGGTGTAAAAAATGCGGATGCTGTTCGTGAGAACATAATGGGGCCGGACAAAACAAAAGATTACGAACCCTTTGGGCTGGTGAAGTTTTTTTCTTTCACCACCCTCCTGGTGTTTCTGGTGTTTGCGCCGGTTCTTGCCACGCTCATCTCCAACCATGCCAACGGGGTGATGCTCAGAAGGAGCGAAGAGTATGCACTTGTTTCAGCCCGGAACATCAATCATCAGGTATACGACAGGTTCGTTCTCCCCTCTTTCCTCCGCTACGGGAGTCTGATTCCGCAGCATCCCGGACAACAGAAACGTCTTGATGCGATTATCAGGGATATCACGCACGGCCTGAATGTCGAATCGGTGAGCATCCTTGACCAGAAGAACAATATGATCGTGTACAGCACGACAAGCGGCAGGGTCGGCCAGGAGGGTGAGGGGCTGGAGCAGTTCCAGATGGCGAAAGCGGGAAGAACTTCCTCCCTGCTGCAGGCCAAGGGGTCATTCATCAATCTTCTGCCGGGCAGGGAGAAGCCCTCCTATAGACTGATCTCATATATTCCCTTCAGATCGGAAAAGACCCCAAGCTCCATCCTCGGGGTTATCGAGATTATTCAGGACCTGTCGGAGGATTATGAGGCAACCATAAGACTCAAGGCCATTATCACCCTGATTTCCTTCCTCTGCATGTTCTGTCTTTTCGTGGTGCTGCGGCTGATTGTTGCCAGGGCTGACAAAATCATTGATGCAAGGGCCAGGGAGAGGCAGGTGCTTGAAGACAAACTGCATCGGAGTGAACATCTGGCCGGTCTTGGCAAAATGGTGGCCTCGGTCTCCCACGAGATAAAAAACCCGCTGGGAATAGTCCGCAGTACTGCGGAGATGCTGCGCAAGCGTCTTGGCGAAACGTCGCCGGCCAACGTCCAGCTCGCTTCGGTGATCATCGAAGAAACAGTTCGGCTTGATGGGATTGTCAGAGAGTTTCTTGATTTTGCAAGGCCGAGAGAGATCAAACTGAAACCGGCTTCCATCGCTGAAGTTGTAAGAGGGGCTGCGGCATTTATCTCTCCGGAACTGGATAAAAACAAGATCGAATGCACACTGAATATTGATGAGAATCTCAAACCGATCCCGATTGACCGAGAGCTGTTATACCGGGCACTGCTGAATGTACTGATTAACGGTATTCAGGCCATGAAAGATGGAGGAATGCTGAAAATCACGGTGAAGGGTCACCCGGCGGAGAATCCGAAAAATTCCGGAGTGACCATTGAGATTAGCGATAATGGTCCGGGAATCACGGACGAAGGCCTGCAGCAGATATTCAAACCATTCTATACCGACAAATATCGGGGCACCGGTCTGGGACTCGCCATTGTCAAAAACATCATCGACAGTCATAAAGGCCGTATTGAAGTCGCCAGTTCACCCGGAGAGGGGACGGTGTTCTCCATAAAACTTGAAGGGTGACCCGGGCTATTCAGGAGGCCCGAAATTAGTGCCCTGCCACGGCTCTATTTCTTTTTCATCTCGGCCAGGAGCATGTCCCGATCGGCCTCAAGTTGTTTGTATGTCTCTTCAGCCTTCTTTTCCAGATCACCCTGCTTCTGTCTGATCTGTTCCGCTTTGGCTTTTATCTTTTCATCTTTGATTTTGAGATCCTGGGTGCCGAAAAGTGACGAGGCAAGATATTTGAATGAAAACTTCATCAGGGCGATATCGTCATCCTTGATCGTGTCCAAAGTGTGCTGGTCGAGTTCATAGGTGTCGAGAAAGGATTTGCTGAAAACAAAACTGCGGAACTTGTCGAGATCGGTGCTGGCCATGAAAAACATTTTCTGCGCGGCCTCACTCAGCGTGGCCTGCATCCCGAATGATTTGCGGCGCATTACGAGCTCCATCCATTCTTTGTTCATATGGTCGCTGTCATCGATCCCCTGGTCGGAACGCCACTCCCTTATGGTCATTTCCTGCTTTTCGTCATGGCCCTTGCAATGGGGCTCTTTTACCAGAAAATAGAATTCCTCGGAGGTGCCGCCCACATCTGCGGCTTCATGGAAAAAAGACATGCCGACAGGGTAGTAACGGCAGGTGGTCGGGCGATCCGGGTAGATTGTACATCCTTCGTCTGTAACGAAGGGACACCGGCCATTTTCATCAAGATGGAGTTTTACGCCCGGCATGTCGGTTTTTTCAAGAAAGACAGGGGTTGTAAAGCGGAGCAGGAATTCATCGGCAGGAAGATTTGTGGCTTTGCGGATGCGCAGGATATCGTATGGGGTGAGGATGATGTTGATATCTCCGCAACAGGCAGTGAAGCAGGAAACGCCGGGATGACATCTGAATTTCAGCCTGCTGTCCGGTGTAAGTTTGGCGGGCATAATATTGCTCGGATTGGTATCTGTGCCTGACGCTGTCTTCCCGCCAAACGGTATCTTTTCTTCCTGTTTGCTCATGATAGGCTACCTGTTTGAAGCTTTATTAATTGGATCGAGGGTTTGAAAGGATCAATCTGATATTGAATTGGCGACACATTAACCACCGATGGGGCGGGTGTCAAACTGAATTCTAATGAGGGGTGATTCATTCTGGTGCGGAACAGTCTATTGTAACGGAATCATTGATAAAGTTATGGAATTGATTGTCCGCTCTGAGGTTCTGGAGACAAGATGGAAAACTCTGATTTAATGCAGAATACCCTGGAATTCCATGGTTCTCAGGGTTGGCAGGGGAATAGTGATGTCAAAAAGTCCTGAGCGGGAGCTGTGAATAAATAAACAGGGAAACAATGGTTTCAAATTCCGTTTTTTTGTGTATAAATCGTAAATTGTTTTTTGCTTGACTTTTAATATATGAAAAATTATACAGGATTTTCGGAAAAAATGAGTGATTCCTCATTTTTTTCTTGCGGGAGACGGTCATTCATTCTAAAACCTGTTTTCGCGTTGTTTTCTGGTTTCCGGCGGGTAAGGTAATAGCCACTGCACACGGGCAGTTTATTTGCACAGGTCGGTGTGTGGCAAGGCGTTTGTATTTGTGTCAGCCGGATATTTGTTTCGCGGTTTAATTTAGAGCGGACTTTGCTTGGATGTGAAGTCTAAAAAATCAATTTAGTTAGGAGGTAAGTTAATGCCGAGCTATGTAGATCCTTCCAAATGTGATGGCTGCAAGGGTGGTGACAAAACTGCCTGCATGTACATCTGCCCCAATGACCTGATGGTCTTGAACGTTGAGGCGATGAAGGCTTACAATCAGGAGCCTGATGCATGTTGGGAATGCTACTCATGTGTAAAAATCTGTCCCCAGGGCGCCATTGCCGTTCGCGGTTACAATGACTTTGTCCCCATGGGCGGAATGGTTCATCCGATGAGGAGTTCAGACTCCATCATGTGGACTGTTAAATTTCGTAATGGCAACATGAAACGTTTCAAGTTCCCGATCCGGACCACCGCTGAGGGTGCTGCCAATGCCTACAAAGATGGCAAGGGCGAGAATCTCGATGACGAGCGTCTGCTCCTCGAGGGTACGTTGCCCCAACCGACCATGCTGGCTAAGTGATTGGTCGAATTATTAATTAACTATCAAGTTCTAATAACTTTATAAGGAGATTCGACTATGGCGTTACCTAATAAGCCTTTGGGCGAACTGCCCGCCGTGACCAATCCCGAGATTGTTGAGCACGATGTTGATGTTCTGATCATCGGTGGTGGTATGGCTGCATGCGGTACTGCTTTTGAGATCAAAAAGTGGGCCCCGGCCGACCTGAAAATCAAACTTGTTGACAAGGCCTCCATGGAGCGTTCCGGCGCTGTAGCTCAGGGCCTGTCTGCTATCAACACCTATATCGGCGAAAACCCGATCGAGAACTACGTAAAGATGGTTCGTAATGACCTGATGGGCGTTGTTCGTGAAGACCTTATCTACGACCTCGGCCGTCATGTTGACGAGTCCGTGAAGCTGTTCGAAGAGTGGGGCCTGCCGATCTGGAAGAAAGATGCAGCCGGCGAAAACCTTGACGGTGCCAAACCTGCTCCGTCACTTCGTGAAGGCGGCACCCCGGTACGGACCGGTAAATGGCAGATCATGATCAACGGTGAGTCCTACAAGTGCATCGTTGCCGAGCCCGCCAAAGCCGCTCTCGGCGAAGAGAACTGTCTGGAGCGTGTTTTCATCGTTAAACTGCTCCTCGACAAAAACGTTGACAATCAGATCGCCGGTGCGGTTGGTTTCTCGACCCGTGAAAACAAGGTTCATGTTTTCCGTTGCAAAACCGCTCTCTGCGCCTGCGGTGGTGCTGTAAATATCTTCCGTCCCCGGTCTACCGGTGAAGGTAAAGGCCGCGCCTGGTATCCGGTTTGGAACGCAGGTTCCACCTACACCATGTGTGCCCAGGTTGGCGCCACCCTGACCATGATGGAAAACCGCTTCACCCCGGCTCGTTTCAAAGACGGTTACGGACCGGTTGGTGCATGGTTCCTTCTGTTCAAGGCTAAAGTTCAGAACGGTCTTGGTGAGTTCTATGCCAACAGTGACTCTGTGAAGGGCGAACTGGCAAAATTCATGCCTTACGGTCAGTCAGCAGTCACCCCGACCTGTCTGCGTAACCATCTGATGCTGAACGAGCTGAAAGAGGGACGCGGCCCGATCTACATGGCTACCGATGTTGCTCTGAATGCCTTCCTTGACGATCGTCGTGCGAAAGGTATGGACGAGAAGGAAGTTATGAAGTTCTGGAAACACCTTGAGTCAGAAGCGTGGGAAGACTTCCTTGACATGTCAGTCGGTCAGGCCGGTCTGTGGGCTGGTATGAACATCGAGCCTGAGAAAGTAGGTTCCGAGATCATGCCGACCGAACCCTACATGCTGGGCAGCCATTCAGGTTGTTGCGGTATCTGGACCTCCGGTCCGAACGAAGACTGGGTTCCGACAGTAGATGGTCCTCGCAGCCACCAGTACAAATGGGGTTACAACCGGATGACCACCGTTAACGGACTCTTTACCGCTGGCGATGGCGTTGGTGCTTCCGGTCACAAATTCTCCTCCGGCTCCCATGCCGAGGGTCGTATTGTTGCCAAGCAGATGGTCAAGTACTGTCGTGATCATGCTGATTTCAAACCCGAGCTGTCCCAGACCGCTCAGCAGCTGGCCGATGAGATCTATGCACCGGTTAAACTGTACCATCAGCATGTCGGCGCAACCACCGCCAGTGACGTAAACCCGAACTACTGCAAGCCTGCAGGAATCATGATGCGTCTCATGAAAGCTACCGACGAGTACGGCGGTGGTGTTGCGACCTACTACATGACTTCCGGCAAACTGCTGAACATCTGTCTTGATCTTCTTCGCATGCTGCGTGAAGATGCTGCCAAGATGGCTGCCGGCGACCTGCATGAGTTGATGAGGGCGTGGGAGAACTACCATCGTATCTGGTGTGTTGAAACCCATATCCGTCACATCGAGTTCCGTAAGGAAAGCCGTTACCCTGGATTCTACTACAGGTCAGACTACCCGACCTGTGATGATGCAAACTGGAAGGCTTTCGTTAACTCCACTTTCGATCCCAAGACTCAGGAGTGGAAGTGCGAGAAGGTTCCGTGTATCAACATCGTTGAGACTGAGCCGTGGATCTAATTATTTAGATTCATTGATAAAGTTCTTAAGATGAATAAAGTCTCCAGGCGCGATACTAGCGCCTGGAGACTTTTCTGTAAATACAACGGTGCTGATTCATTTGGCTGAGGCGGTCGGCTGTTGCAGGCCGGTTGAGCTAAATAAACCAGCTAATATTATTTTATTACTCATTATAAATGGAGGCTAGGCATGACAGATGAACGAAGTGCACCCGGTGCAGGCGGAGTTCTGGTCGTGGGTGGTGGGATCAGCGGTTTGACCGCTGCCCTTGAAGCCGCAGAGGTTGGTCAGGATGTTTTTCTTGTTGAGAAGAACCCTTACCTTGGCGGAAGAGTTGCCCAACTGAACCAGTATTTCCCGAAACTCTGCCCCCCTTCCTGTGGGTTGGAGATCAACTTCAAAAGAATTAAAAACAACCGGAAAATCCGGGTGTATCCGATGACCACGGTCAAGAAAGTTGATGGTGCCGCAGGCAGATATCAGGTCACACTGGAAAGCGCCCCTCGTGGTGTAAACAACAACTGCACCGCCTGCAATGCCTGTGTTGAGGTTTGTCCCCGGGAACGTGATAACGACTTCAACTTCGGGATGGACAAAACCAAGGCTATTTACAAGCCCCATGACATGGCTTTTCCGATGAAGTACGTCATCGACGCCAAAGCCTGTGACAAATGTGGCAAATGCAAGGAAGCCTGTAAATACGATGCGATTGAACTTGATGGCGCAGCAAAGGAAATGACCGTCGATGTGGCTTCAGTTGTCTGGGCGACCGGCTGGACTCCTTATGATGCCACCAAGATGACCAACCTGAAGTTCGGTTCCAGCAATGCCATCATCACCAACATGATGATGGAAAGGCTTGCCGCACCCGGTGGACCCACCGACGGTAAAATTCTTCGTCCGGGGGATAACAAGGAACCCGCGAGCTTTGCCTTTGTTCAGTGTGCCGGATCAAGGGATGAAAATCATCTTGAATATTGCTCCTATATCTGTTGTATGGCCAGCCTGAAGCAGATCACATACGTCAGGGAGCAGTATCCCGACGCCAAGATAACGGTATTCTATATTGACCTGCGTTCACCGGGAAAATATGAGAAGTTCCGTGAGAAGATGATGGCTGACCCAAACGTTACCTTTGTAAAGGGCAAGGTTGCCGATATCATTGCTGAAGCTGATGGCGGTGTGACTGTTGTGGCAGAAGATGCCGTGACCGGCGCCAAGGTTCAGACTAAAGTCGACCTGGCAATTCTTGCAACAGGTATGCAGCCGAATGGACAGGGAATCGGGATTGGAGCTGATGCGAATGGCTTCCTGGTTTCTGATGCCACCAAAGGGATGCTTGCTGCCGGTTGCGCCAAGAAGGCGGCTGATGTTGTGACCAGCACTCAGAATTCAACAGCTGCTGCCCTGAAAGCTATTCAGGCATCACGGTAGGAGGTGACGATAATGGACAAGAAATATAGTGCATATATATGCACAGGATGTGGTATCGGTGAGGCCCTTGATATTGAGGCGCTTTCCGGGGTTGTGACCGGCGAAATGAAGATGGGTTGTAAAACCCATGAAGCTCTTTGTGGTGCTGCCGGGCGCGAAATGATTCAGAGCGACATGGATAATGACGGGGTGAATACTATTGTCGTTGGCGCCTGTTCTCCAAGAGTCATGCAGGATGCCTTCGACTTTGGCAATGACAAGATCACCGTCAGGGCCAATCTGCGCGAGCAGGTGGTCTGGTGCCAGCCTGAAGATGCCAAAGCCGATTTTACCCAAGAGCTTGCTTCCGACTATATGAGAATGGGGTGTACCCAGGCCAAGAAAACGGAACTGCCGGATCCTTATCAGCTTGAAACCGTCACCAGGAAAATTCTGGTGATGGGCGGTGGTATTTCCGGTATGACCGCTGCCCTTGAAGCTTCCAAGGCAGGATATGCAGTGACTCTGGTGGAGAAGACCGAAATTCTTGGCGGCAAGGCTCTCGGCTGGAGGAAGCAGTTCCCGACCAAGGCTCCCTGGGCTGATCTTGAAGAAAACTCCATCGCTGATCTGGTCAATGCCGTATCGGCAGACAGCAACATCACGGTAAAGACCTCAAGCGAGGTGGCCAGGATTTCCGGTGCTCCGGGTAATTTTGTCGCCACCATCAAAGCCGCCGGGACCAAAAGTGAGTGGGATGCTCCGGCCAAGGTTACCGTTGACCAGCAGGACCTGATTGACAAAGGGCAGCTGGAAGACCCCAATGCCGGTCTGAAGGTCTACACTGAAAACAATCCCTCTGGCGAGAAATTCGGCGCCGTGGTTCTTGCCACCGGCTGGACCCCGGCCGATGTCTCCGAGTACGAACACTTGAATCCTTCAAGCAGCAAGGTTGTCACCAATGCCCAGTTTGAGAAACTTGCCAAGGAAGGCAAGGTCCCGGCACGGGTTGCCTTTATCCAGAGCCCGGGCGGGGCAGAGCATGATAAGGATTTCCCTTTTGCCAACTCTGTAACCAGCATGGTTGCTCTGAAGCAGGCCAGCTATGTCCGTCAGGACAACGCTGATGGTAAGGCGTATATTCTGTATCAGCATATGCGCACTCCGGGCAATATGGAGATGTTCTACAAAGCCACCCAGAATAACGACGGGATTTTTATGACCAAGGCTGCTGTAACCGCTATTGAAGAGCATGGCAGCTCCCTTCTGGTTACGGCCAAGGATACCCTGCTCAATGAAGATATCCGCATTGAGGTGGATATGGCTGTTCTTGCCGCCGGTCTGAGACCTGTCACGGCTGACAGCAAGAGTATCAATCTGGCGTATCGTCAGGGCCCTGGTTTTCTTGATCTGGATCTGTTCGATGGCTATGCTGATTCACACTTCATCTGTTTCCCGTATGAAACTCGTCGGACGGGTGTCTATACTTGTGGCGGAGTCAGGAAGGCGATGGCGATGGATGAAGCGATTGATGATGCGACCGGCGCAGCCCTGAAGGCGATTCAGTGTATCGAGTCTACCGATCGCGGGGTGGCTGTTCATCCTCGTTCCGGCGACCAGTCCTACCCGGAATTCTTTATGCAGCGCTGTACGCAGTGTAAGCGGTGTACGGAAGAGTGTCCGTTCGGCGCCCTTGATGATGATGAGAAAGGAACCCCGCTGCCGAACCCTACCCGTTGTCGACGGTGTGGTACCTGTATGGGCGCGTGTCCGGAGCGAATCATCGGCTTCAAGAACTACAATGTTGATATGATCGGTTCAATGGTTAAATCGGTTGAGGTTCCTGATGATGATGAGGACAAGCTGCGTTTCGTGGTTTTTGTCTGCGAAAACGATGCCTATCCGGCCATCGACATGGCTGCCATGCGGCGCAAAGGTCTCAACAACCTTGTGCGTTTTATTCCTGTCCGCTGCCTGGGTTCTGTCAATGTGGTCTGGGTCAAGGACGCGCTTTCTTCAGGAATGGACGGCGTCATGCTTCTCGGTTGTAAATATGGTGACGATTATCAGTGTCACTTTGTCAAGGGCAGCGAGATCGCCAATAAACGGATGGGTAATATTGGTGAAACCCTGGGTAGCCTTGGCCTTGAGCCTGAGCGTTGCCGGGCCGAGCAAGTTGCGATAACCGATTTCAACAAAGTGCCTGATATCATTCAGGAATTTGTAGATTCTGTTGTTGCGATGGGCCCCAACCCCTTCAAGGGCTTCTAATTTCTATATGATACTGGGCTGAACAGCCGGCAGTCACTCGTGAGTGCCGGCTGTTCAGAATCCCGATTGACTCAATTGAAATATTCCCGTTGCTGGTTTGACGGAAAAGTTTAGGGGAGGAAATGTGATGTCTGAAGTTACGCGGGTTGAACCCGATCTTAATTTTATCAAATATCTGAAAAGCGCAGGCGGGGATTCCGTCAAGAAGTGTTTTCAGTGTGCGACCTGTTCAGTAGTATGTCCGTTGTCAACTGACGGCAATCCTTTTCCGCGGAAAGAGATGATCTGGGCCCAGTGGGGGTTGAAAGATCGACTGGCTGCAGACCCTGACACCTTGCTTTGCCATCAGTGTGGTGACTGTACCGCATATTGTCCCCGTGGAGCGAAACCGGGTGATGTGCTTGGTGCAATCAGGGCCTATACTTACACGCACTTCGGTTTCCCGAAAGGACTGGCCAATTTCTGCAGCAACGGCAAGAATCTTCCGCTGATGATCATTATCCCGATGTTCCTCATCGGAGTGCTGTTTGCCGTAGCAAATGGCGGGTTTCACATTCCGGACGTTGAGACCTTCAAGGAAGTCGGCTTCGGTCAGTTTTTCGGCCATTGGGATTTCCACTGGCTTTCCAAGAATGTTTTTTTTATTGATATGATTTTTGTTCCGGCCTTTCTTTTTGCTGCTTTTGCCTCCTTAAAGGGAGCCAAGGATCTCTGGTGCAAGATGGATGAGTCCATTGAATCAAATAAGGATTTCCGTCCTTCTGCGAAACAGTTCGTTATGGATTTTCTTGTCCCGACCGTAGTTGAGACCATTCAGCACAAACGGTTCAACGAATGTGGTGAAAACAAGAATCGGGTTAATGGGCATCTGCCGCTGATTCTTTCCTTCATTGCTCTTTTCATCGTGACCAACTATGGTCTGCTCCGGAAGGATATCGTCTCTCTTTTTGTCAGTGAGGAGATGCGGGCCATTCTGCACGGACCCATTCCGCTTTCAGACCCCTTCAAGATTCTGGCCAATGTCGGAGCGATTGCTTTGATCATTGGGATCGGGATCCTGTGGGCGAACCGGTCAAGCAGCGAAGAAAAGCAGGGCACTACTCCTACCTTTTATGACTGGTTCCTGATCGGCGAGATCATGGTTGTCGGTATTACCGGACTGGGCGCTGAGCTGATCCGGCTCCTCGGTATTCCTTCATTTGCCTACTTCCTCTACTTTCTTCATCTGGTTGCGGTATTCATGCTTTTCCTCTATATGCCGTACACCAAATTTGCGCACATGATCTACAGGACCGTGGCCATGACTTTTGAGAAATATCGGCAGAGCGGTTTTGTCAAGGCGGTGGCCGGAGAGTAGCAGTCGCATAAATTCCGGGCTTGATTGTCAAGCGGTTGCTTCAGCGGCAACGGGTTTCGGCGTCTTTTTATCTTGCGCAACTAAACATCTGCATCGGACAAAAAAAATGTTGATGTTTAGTTGCTAAGATATTAGTATGTCGCGTCACGCTGGCGTAGCTCAATTGGCAGAGCAGCTGATTTGTAATCAGCAGGTTGCGGGTTCAAGTCCCATCGCCAGCTCCAGTTTGGCAATAATTCTGGCTACTTGTTGTTATCTGAAGTGAAGCCTGATGACGAAAATCGCCATGCCCGTTTGGTGCATGGCGTTGATGATTTTGTGGAGGGGTTCCCGAGCGGTCAAAGGGAACAGACTGTAAATCTGTCGGCGAAGCCTTCGGAGGTTCGAATCCTCCCCCCTCCACCAGAGTAGAATTCGGTCAGGCTTGGCGCTGAATTCCTTGACAGAGTTTTTTTGCTGAAAAGCGGGAATAGCTCAATTGGTAGAGCATCAGCCTTCCAAGCTGAGGGTCGCGGGTTCGAAACCCGTTTCCCGCTCCAGATATTATCCGGCTGCAGGCCGGTCGGCAGCATTATTTTTGGCTGGGTGCCCACGTAACTCAGGCGGTAGAGTACTTCCTTGGTAAGGAAGAAGTCAACGGTTCGAATCCGTTCGTGGGCTCCATGTTAAGGCGGGCAGAGTTTTTGGAGCTGCAGAAACACTGAGCCATAGTGAAAACACCATTATTACAATTGATAATCTGGGCAGAGGAGATTAGTCATGGCAAAAGAGAAATTTGAAAGGACTAAGCCGCACGTAAACATTGGAACGATCGGCCACATCGATCATGGTAAGACAACCCTGACCTCGGCGATAACGCGGGTTCTGGCAACCAAGGGTCTGGCTTCCGCAACCGACT
>JAHJIQ010000053.1 GCA_018823285.1 Pseudomonadota bacterium | reverse complement strand
TCACCTCTTTCTCGTCATTTTTCGCGCCTCCTGCGTTACGTGTTTGGTTGCATAGCGCTGCTATGCAACCAAACACATGCCTTGCCGGCACAAAAAATGCCGGAGAAATAGTATGACATTTCATCCTTGACGCGACACTAGTCTCTCAAGTCAATTATGGCTTTTCCCTGTACCCTGTATGGGTAATGAATTATATTGATATCCAGGAGGTGACGGATATGCCAATGTCATTGGAAGAAATATATGCGGAAGCCCAGGCTTTGCCCAGCGAAGCCAAGGCGATTCTGGCAGAAAAACTTGTTGAGAGCATTGAAGATGACGTTGATCCTCGGATTGCCAGGAGTCATCTGAATGAAGTGAAAAGACGGAGAGACGAAATTCGGACAGGAAAAGTCATGGCAATAAATGGTGATGAGGGGTTGGCTCAAATAAGAAGGACCATGATTGGAGAATGAACTATTATTTTCACCCTGAGGCCCTTCAAGAGTATTCAGCCGCAACCCGGTATTATGCGGAGATCCTTCCTTCCCTTGCTGTTAATTTTGTTTCGCAAATTGAAAACGGCATCAACCAAATTCTTCTTCACCCTCAAGCCTGGCAGCCGTTGGAGGAAGATGTCCGCCGCTGTCTCGTAAAACGATTTCCTTTCGGGATTTATTACACAATCGAAGAAGATGATGTCATCCTGATTCAGGCTATAATGCATTTGAGTCGTGCTCCCGGTTATTGGAAGGGGCGGACGGCAAGATGAAAATCGCATCTCAATGTGTCCTGGTTCCGGCCTCAACAATTATCTTCTTTTCAATTATATAACGTAAGTTGTGCTCTGTTGTTGCCCCGGATCAATTATGAAGCAAAACCCCCGAGCCATAGCTGCTTTTATCATCACCCGATGGGAAGAAAGCCGTCTGCCGATTTCGCGTCTGCTTGATGAAGAGCTGCCGAAAAACCACTTTGCAAAAACGGAGGACTCCCAGCTCTGCCGGGCCCTGGTCTTTGGGGTGGTGCGGTGGCTCGGTTATCTCGACCATGTGCTGGGGCAATTCTCGAAGCATCCTCTGGCTGGGATGAAGGCGGAGATCAGGCAGGCGTTGCGGGTTGCCCTGTTCCAGATGCTTTTTATGGATCGGATTCCGGTCTCGGCGGCGATCAACGAGGCGGTGAAGATCCTTAAAACAGATGGCCAGCCGCGCTGGCTGACCGGTTTTGTCAACGGGGTGCTCAGAAACATTGACCGCCACTCTTCGGAGTTGCCCAAAGCAGGGGGAGAAACCGGTTATCCGCCGCATATTTTACACAGTTACCCGCAATGGCTGTTTGGTCGCTGGCGCAAGCGTTATGGGGAGGCGCGGGCCATTGAACTATGTAAAGCGGGAAATGCTCCGGCGCCGCTCTGCCTCCGGGCTGTCGAACCGGACCGCCTGTGTGAGGAATTGAACAAGTCGGGAGTGAGGGCGTTCAGGGGGAAATATGCGCCGCTGGCCGTTATTCTGCCGGATTTCAGGGGCAGGGTCGAGAGTCTGCCCGGATACGCGGAGGGGGCGTTTCAGGTCCAGGATGAGGCCGCCCAGCTTGCCTCGTATCTGGTGGGGGTAAAAGGGCCGGTCCGTTGTCTCGATGGTTGTGCCGGTCTCGGCGGCAAGACCACCCACCTTGCCGCGCTGTTGCCGGAGGGGAGCACTCTGGTAGCTGTCGAACCAGACCTGAGGCGGCGGGAACTGTTGCAGCAGAATCTGGCCCGCCTGGGACTGGCAGAGGGTGTTGCGGTGTTCGGCGGTTCTTTGCAGGATCTTGCCAAGGAAAATAAAGAGCCTTTCGATGTGGTTCTCATTGATGCGCCCTGTTCCGGCCTGGGGGTGATCCGGCATCATCCCGATATCCGCTGGAACAGGGTCCCGGAAGATCCGGCACGTTATCAGGAAACGCAGCTCGGCTTGCTTGCCGGTGCTGCCGGTTTGCTCGCGCCGGGCGGGATCATGGTGTATGCGACTTGCAGCACCGAACCGCAGGAGAATGAAGCGGTGGTCGATGCTTTTCTCGCTGCACATCCCGATTTTACTCTCAGCAACTGCCGTGATTATCTCCAGGAGGAAGCCCTGCCGCTGGTGGACGAGCGAGGGTTTTTCCACCCGCTGCCCGATCAGGGGCTGGATGGTTTCTTCGCAGCGAGGCTGGAAAGATCCAATGCAAAATGTAAAATGCAAAATGTAAAATGATTATTGTCGGGAGGGATGGATGGTTGCTGATGGTAATGAGATTGTTGAGCGCAGCATGGCGTATGCATTGCGGATTATCGCTTTGTATCGGGAGCTGCAGAAAGATGATGTCGGGCGGGTGCTTGGAAAACAATTGTTGCGTTCCGGGACCTCCATAGGCGCGAATGTTAATGAGGCTCAAGGAGGGCAAAGCAAAGCGGACTTTATTGCCAAAATGTCTATCGCCCAAAAGGAAGCACTTGAATCGATCTATTGGCTCAAACTCTTTGGCAAGGCAGAGGTGATTTCCGCAGATCGTTTGCAGGATTTAATGGATGAGGCAGGACAGTTGACCAAAATTTTGTCGGCAATCCTGATTACCGCCAAAAAATAAAGCCGAGTTGAGCAGCTTGTCTGCTCGTACGAGACTTATACCCGAAGGGTGAAATTTTGCATTTTACATTTTTAATTTTGCATTGAGACTATGGAGCCAAAACACATTCATATCCGGGGCGCCCGGATGCATAATCTGAAAAATATTGATGTCGATATCCCAAGGAACCGGTTGGTGGTGTTCACCGGCCTGAGCGGGTCCGGCAAATCGACGCTCGCCTTTGATACCCTGTATGCCGAAGGGCAAAGGCGGTATGTGGAGTCGTTGTCCACTTACGCCCGGCAGTTTCTCGGGCAGATGGAAAAGCCGGATGTCGATTCGCTGGAAGGGTTGTCGCCTGCGGTTTCCATCGAGCAGCGGACCACCAGCAGAAACCCGCGGTCCACGGTCGGCACCATTACCGAGGTCTACGACCATCTGCGGTTGCTCTTCGCCCGGGTCGGGCATGCCCATTGTCCGGAGTGTGGCGACCGGATCAGCCCGCAGTCGATCCAGGACATGGTGGAATCGCTCCTCTCGGAGCCGGAAGGGACTAAGACGATTATCCTCGCGCCGATCATCGATCATCGCAAGGGTGAGCATCGCGAGGTGTTCACCCGTCTGAAGAAGGAGGGTTTTGTCAGGGCCAGGGTCAACGGTGAAATCGTCTCGCTGGATGAAGAGATCTCCCTTGACCGCAATAAACGGCACCGGATCGAAGCAGTGGTCGACCGGCTGGTGATCAGGAAGAGTGTGGAGCGGCGGCTCTATGACTCGGTGACCACGGCGGTCGGCCTGGCCGAAGGGATGCTGCTGGTTAATTTTCCAGAGCAGCAGCGGGATGTCATGTTCAGTGAACAGGCCGCCTGCATCAAATGCGGGCGCAGCATGCCGGAGCTCTCGCCGCGGCTTTTTTCTTTTAACAATCCCAAGGGGGCCTGCAGTGAATGCAGCGGGCTCGGGGTGAAACAGTTTTTCGATCCCTCCCTGGTGGTGCCCGATGGTGCGCTGAGCCTCAGGCAGGGGGCGATTGCCCCGTGGGGCAATCCGTGGCGGATCGGCGGCGGAGGGCGGCGCAGAAGATGGGAAGGCGGAGACGCCTCGGTATACGGGCAACAGCTGGAGGCAGTGGCCGCCCATTATGGTTTTGACCTCGACCGACCCTTTGCGAAACTGGCCAAAAAGGCCCAGGAGATTGTTCTCTACGGCTCCGGCGGGGAGATGATTGATTTCGAATACAAGGGGCGGCAGCGCCATACCCGAAGCAGGGCGGTTTTCGAGGGGGTGATTCCGAGCCTCGCCCGCCGCTTTATGGAAACATCCTCTCCGGGGATCAGGGAGTGGATGAGCGGGTATATGAACGAACAGGTCTGTCAGGTATGCAACGGGGCGCGACTCACCCCGGAGGCCCTGGCGGTGAAGGTCGGCAGCTGGTCGATTTACGACCTGACCTCTTTTTCCATTGCCAGGCTGCGGACCGAATTACTGGCGATGAAATTCAGCAGCCAGGAGCAGATGATCGCCGGCCGGGTGATCAAGGAAATCAATGACCGGCTCGACTTTCTGGGGAACGTCGGCCTCGGGTATCTTTCGATGGCCAGAAACGCCTCGACCCTTTCCGGCGGCGAGGCGCAGCGGATCCGCCTTGCCTCGCAGATCGGCTCCCGTCTTGCCGGGGTGCTTTATATTCTGGATGAGCCGAGCATCGGCCTGCACCAGCGGGATAACCAGCGGCTGATCGACACCCTGGTCAGCCTGCGGGATCTGGGCAATACCGTGCTGGTGGTCGAACACGACAGCGACACGATCCTCGCGGCCGACCATGTGGTCGATATGGGGCCGGGAGCCGGAGTGCACGGCGGAGAAGTGGTCTTCAGCGGTTCTGTAGACAAGTTGCGAAAATGCGCAAAGTCGCTGACCGGCGGCTATCTTTCCGGTCGGTTGACCATCGAGGTCCCCGAAAAGAGAAGACCTCTGCCCGCCAGGAATAAATGGATCCGGGTCAAGGGGGCCGCCATCAATAATCTCCGTGAGCTCGAAGCGAATTTCCCCCTCGGTCTTCTGATTTGTGTGACCGGGGTTTCCGGATCCGGGAAAAGCTCCTTGGTGATCGAGACCCTCTACAAACAGGCGGTGAATCACCTCCAGGGCGGCAGAGAGCAGGCGGGGCCCTGCCGTTCCATTACCGGACTGGATCTGGTTGACAAGGTGATCGATATCGACCAGAGCCCGATCGGCAGAACGCCCCGATCCAACCCGGCAACCTACACCGGGGTGCTGACCCCGATCAGGGAGCTCTTGTCGAAACTGCCCGAGGCCCGGGCGCGCGGCTACCAGCCGGGCCGTTTCAGCTTCAACCTGCGGGGCGGGCGCTGCGAGGCGTGCGAAGGTGACGGGGTGATCCGGATCTCGATGCACTTTCTCCCCGATATCTACGTGACCTGTGAGACGTGCAACGGCAAGCGATATAACCGGGAGACCTTGGAGATTCGCTACCGCGACAAAAATATCGCCGATATCCTGACCATGAACGTGGAGGAGGCGCTCTCGTTTTTTGCCAAGATCCCGGCGATTCGGAGCAGGCTGCAGACCTTGTATGACGTGGGGTTGTCGTATCTCGCGCTCGGCCAGTCGTCGGTTACCCTTTCCGGCGGCGAAGCGCAGCGGATCAAGCTGGCCAGGGAGCTCTCTAAAAGAAGCACCGGTAAAACTTTGTATATTCTGGATGAGCCCACCACCGGGCTCCACCCTGATGACATCAGAAACCTTTTACAGGTCATTGGCCGGCTGGTCGACCAGGGCAACAGCGCGGTGGTGATCGAGCACAATCTCGACGTGATCAAGATCGCCGACCACATCATCGACATGGGCCCGGAAGGGGGCGACGGCGGCGGCACGGTGCTTGTTGCCGGCACCCCGGAAGAGGTCGCGGCATGTCCGGAATCGTTTACCGGACAGTTCCTGAAGAATTGTTTGTGATCCCTGGTTGAAAAGTGTGTAATTCCGGCCTATATTGAGACCAGAATTCATGCTGAATGGAGGCCGGAAAATGAAGCCAATACATGTTTCAGAAGATATTGTTTCCTTATCGGATTTTAAAAACCACGCATCAAAAATGTTGCGAAAGGTACAAACTACACACCGGCCGATGATCATCACCCAGAATGGGACTCCGGCCGGGGTTATTATTTCTCCAGCCGAGTTTGATGCTTTTACCGAGAAAAATCGTTTTCTTGAAGCTATCAATTGTGGCCTGGCTGATGTAAAAGAAGGGCGGGTATTGACCGACAAAGAACTGGATAAAGCGCTTGATGGAACTCCAGTGGACTGAAACTGCAAAAAATGACCTGCTTTCAATTCGCAGGTATATTGCGGCAGATAATCCGACGGCAGCAAAAGAGCGGGTTGAACGATTAAGAAATAAGGCGGGAAATATTGTTCATGCTCCGTTGGCCGGGAGGATAGTTCCTGAGTTGTCGCGGGATGATATCCGGGAAGTCATTGAAGGAAATTATCGAATTGTTTATCAGTTGGATTCCAAGCAAGTTTCAATTCTGACAGTGTTTGAGTCCCATCGGCTTTTCCCGACCAAAGATGTGGCGGAGAAAATTTGATTTGTGAAACAAATATTTCATGCAGAAAAGAAAGTTTTTAACCACAGAGCGCACAGAGGACACAGAGGGAACTGATTTAAAAAAATCTCTGTGTGCTCTGTGCTCTCTGTGGTGAAACAGTTCTTGTAACGAGACTATTTATTAATCTATTTATGAAATATTGATCATACTCAAGGAGTGAAACAATGACTGAAGAAAAGAACGAGGCAACTTCCCCGGAAAACGGCCCGGTATTCAGGATGCAGAAGATGTTTTTAAAGGACCTTTCATTCGAGAGCCCCAACGCTCCGAAAGTGTTTCTGGAACAGAATCCGAACCCCAAGGTTGACATCAACCTTCAAGTAAAGAACACCAAACTCGATCATGACAACTGGGATGTGACCCTCGGAATCACTGCTTCTCTCAAAGGGGAAGGGGACAAAACGATTTTTATCATCGAAATCGAACACGCTGCGGTGTTCCTGCTGAAGAATATTCCGCAGGAGCATGTGCAGGCAGTCCTGTCGGTGGACTGCCCGTCCCTTCTTTTCCCATTCACCAGGCAGATCATGAGCCAGGTCTCGGTAGACGGCGGCTTCATGCCCTTTTTAATGGACCCGGTAAACTTTCTGGCGTTGTATGAGAATTCACGGAAACAAGGAAAGGGGGAGGGGAAGAAGCAGTAATACGGTTCAACCCGGTATTCGGAAGAAATTTTACAACCTAAAAAAAATGAGCTGGGTATAAAACGGCACTGGGCATAGCTAAATAAAGAGAAAGCCCTGTACATCTTATGGATGAACCGGGCTTTCTCTTTTAAGAGCTTATCCGTAAATAACGCCAGTTTTTCTGAAAGCAATTATTGCCGCCGCCATGTGTAGCAATGCTTCGTAGGTTTCGGTAAGCTTTTCGTATCTTACCAGCAGTTTTCTAAACCTGTTGAACCAAGAGTGAGTGACTTCAACCACCCATCTGCGGGCTCTGAATAGGGGGTTGTTCTTCTTCTCTTGAATTTCCTCCCCGCGCTGTTTTACGTGCGGGATGTAGTTTCGATCTTTGATAGCTTGTTGGGCTGGTTCGCCGCTGTAGCCTCTATCTGCGCAGAGATTTTGTTCTGTGTCAGGGCGGCCTATTATGATTTCGTCCAAGACGAGTTCAAGCTGACTCACATCGTGTCTGTTTGCTCCGGTTACGACTATCGACAAGGGGACGCCACGTTCGTCCACCAGGATATGACGTTTGCTTCCGTTTTTTTTCCCGGTCAGTCGGGTTGCGACCTACGGATTCTTGAGCCAGAGGGGCTTTGGTCATGGCGCCATCTATACTTTGCCATCGCCAGCCGATGCCTTCCATTTCATCGTATTCGGCAAGGCCGGCTCTCCAAAGAGAAACAAAAAAGCCGGACCGCATCCACCTCATGAAATGTGTGTGAATTGCACTTGGGCTGCCGAACCGCTCCTTTGGCAACGCCTTCCATTGGCAACCGGTGCGCAAAACATATAAAATCGCTTCAAAGACCTGCCGGTGCTCCATGGGTTTTTTGCCACCACCGGCTTTACGCTTGTAGGTTTTATTTGGATCGCGCTCCGGCGCCGGGATTAGGGGAGCAACTTTCTCCCAAAAGGTGTCGGAGACTTCCCAAGATTGAATCTTAGCCATAATCCCTCCAGGTTGTAATTAGCTAACTGAAGGGAATTATAGCATATTTACTCAGATTGCGGCTGTTTTATTTACGGATAAGTTCTAAGTATCACGATACACATTATAAATGACCGTATGGTGAACTGGGGATGAGATCTTCGTCTGATGTAAGGTATGGCAGCCAGAAGGTTAGACTTGTTTTTGATTCAGTCCCCAGGACCTTAACCGTAGCTGTAATCTCGTCCTCAATCCAGACGGCGGAACTTTTCAGGTACGTCAGATTGAATGCCCCAGTACCGTTGGCGATGGTGGTTACCGAAGACGGTACGGAGCCGGCTGCTGCGCTTGGCGGGGTCAAGACGCCGTCAGCTGCCAGAGCCGTACATGCGCTTAAATCGTCGCAGGGGCCGACATCTTCACCGGCATCGAGAATCAGGTTCCGGTTTGCATCTTCATTTACCACTGAATATACCAGAGAACCCGTGGGAGGAACTTCTTGTATGGTTGGGGGGCCACCAGTTCCTATCCGGTAACGGGTAGGCCAGGCGGTTAAAGAGACAGTCGCGTTGGCAACCGCGCCACCACCGGAATCGGATACCAGGACTCCCATCGGCATTATATAATAGGTGTTGTCGCCACTGGCAGTGGCGTGAGTGCCACGACTGAGTACGATTGAGGCTGGGGTGCCGCCGATAATGATAGTGCCGGTGTCCGAATTACCGGGTGAAGCGCTGCCATGCTCAGTCGCAATAACGTTGACACCGAGTCCGCTGGAACTGGATGTGCCGGAATAGAAGGTGGTGGTCGCATAACCGGAACTGTCGGTTACCGCTGAGGCGGGACTTACATATTCGCCGCCGCCGGTGGTGTTCGACAGGCTGAAGGTCACCGGCACGTTGGCGATCGGTTCACTGGAGTCGGTGATGACCTTGGCGTAAACGGTGACCGAGTTGGTGACCGTTGCGCTGCTTGGTGCTACGGAGGTCGCGGAGAAGGAGACCGCCACCTGATTTGCATCGCCGATCGGCGGTGAAACGTTGATCAGGGTGCTGTCTGAGTTACCTGGCGTCGAGGTTTGATATACCATGACGGTCGCTGTGCCGACCAGGTCTGAAGTCAGTGTCGCTGAAGCTACTCCTGCGCCATCAGTCGTCTGGATTTCTGTTGCAGCCCCTCCGCCCCAAGTTCCCAAAGTGGATACAAAGGTGACATCGGTGTTAAAGGGGCCGGTGATAGTGACCACCTGCGGGATACCGGTTACAATAACATAGGGAGAAGTGGCCGGGTTGGTTATATTGATAGACGACGCGGATGCACCAACAGTTATGGTGATTGTCTGGGTTGCGCCAGAACTGGAAACGGTGATCACGGTTGTTCCGGTTACCGCTCCGTTCAGAATGACCGTCAGAACACCTGAAGTATTTGTCGTTCCGGTTGTCGCGGAAAGTGCCACGTTGGCGTTACTGGTGCTGAGGTCAACAGTCGCGCTGTTGATGCCCACAGATCCTGCGTCCAGAACATTGATGGTCAGGGTGGTTGTTCCGCCGACACTCACCTGTGTCTGAGTGGCTGCCAGATTGATGATTGTGCCGGTAATGGTAATCGGAATGGTTTGACTCAGCCCTCCAGAAGTGGCAGTAATAGTAGCAACTTGGTTGGATCTGTCACCAGGATTGGCATAGAATGTTACTGATGCCCGCCCATTACTGTCGGTGGTTACGCTACCGACACTGATCAGTCCGGCTGTGGTTGCGAAATTTACCGTAACCCCCTCCTGTGGGACATTGTTCTGAATAACAGTCGCCGTGACGGTGGAAGAATCTGAGCCGTCTGTTTCGACACTATTCTGCGAAAGCGAAAGAACTATGGCATTGCTTGTCGTTGAGGTGGGCGTGGTTGTGGTCGTAGTCGTGGTTGGCGGCACGGCATCTCCACCGGCCCCGCAACCCCAGAAGATGGCCAGTGAAACCAGCAGTAGTGCCAGCAGAACCCATTGTTTGTTCGACATGATCGTATTTCCTGGAGAACGCATGATATACCTTTTCTTGCTGAATACTTAAATTGTATTTGGCGCATACTTGGAGACAAAGTCCTTCGCAAGCGCTGCCACCGCTTTTTGGATTGCTGTATCCATGAGTTTTTCTTCCTTGGTTTCGGCAAAAATTGTCTGTGGAGTTACCTTGACTTCTATACTGTTGGTCCAGATGACGTCTCCGGTGTCAGCCCGCTGGGCAATCAACCTGAGCTGGATAACTGCCATATTGGCCTTACCGCCCTGACTTGAAAGATAACCAAGCGCCGCCCCGCCGATGCCCCAGACCATGCTGTTGCCTCGCGAGGGGTTGATTTTGTCGGCACTGGAATAGGGGTTGGTGGCGTTGTCTCCTGCAAGTGCTCCGGCCCCGGCGCCAACGGCCATTGCCCCTAAGGTGTCATACATCTCTGAATTGGTTACCCCGAAGAGGCCACGGCTGGTTCCGTCAAAAATAACCGGCAGCAACCCTTTTTTCAGGGGGCGCCAGGTATTCTCTTCATCAAGCTCCATTTTTACGATCCGTCCCCGCAAAATGACAGCTGCATTAAAATCGTTGCCGATTTTTGCGATTGCCTGTTTGTCAAGCGCGATCAGGTTTGATTCCTTCGACCCTTCCGCCTGTTCAGCGTTAATCAGATTGGCAAGCTCAGCTTTCATGGCAAGTGACCAGTCGCTGGACATCTCACGCTGCAAGTTTTTGGTTGAATGATTCTGTGAAGGTATGCCTTGCTTTGCATTGATCAGTCTGTTGTTCGCGAGGTACATCACCAGGTCTTCCCGGACCGGCACCTGAAAATTATTGGCCACCAAGTTGTCGGTCAGGTTTTCCATAATTTTTATGTTTCTGCGATATGCTTTTTCGATATCGCTTTCATACGAATAGTCTGCAAACGGCATGATGACGAGACGATGACTATCAGGACACTGTCCAGCTGCTGATCTGTTATTGACAGCTAGTTTTTCAGAAACTAATTGGCCGCAACCGGAGAGCATAAAGCCCATCAGCCCTATGGTTATTATTCTTTTGGCGGACATGGTTTAATCTCCTTTTTAGATATGCTTATAAAATTCATGAATAACTTTTTAAGAGATGATCTCCGGCTTCAGCAGGATCACTAACTCTGTTGTTGTTTTTTCTCTGTCTTCAAGGCTGAAAAGTCTCTTGATGAGAGGCAGCCTTCCAAGAAGAGGGACATTTTCATTGTCGTCTTTAGTTGTCGAATCTATGAGTCCGCCAACAACGAGCATTTCTCCGCTTTTGATTCGAACAAGTGTTGTCATTTCCTTGACTTTAACGACCGGCAAACCTACTCTTGCCGAGCCGAAGGTCTCATATTCAAGGGATTCTACAAGAGAGGTGACCGGGGTCATGTTTAAAATGATCTCATCATTTTCCATTATATTAGCAATAACAGACAGAACGATCCCGGAACTGGTTTCACCAGTCGTGATGGTATAGGTGACAACACCTTCGTCAACCGTTTGTGAAACGTCCTTGATATATGTCTGGTTTGTACCCACATTCAAGATGGCGGGTTGACCGTTTAAAACACTGATTTTCGGGTTTGAAAGAACCTTGGTCTTTCCTTGTTTTTCAATTGCAGATACCAGCATATTAAAACTCGGCACCTGAATGGTGAATGAACGAGTTCCACTCGATCCCAAAGGTTGACTGGCAGTACTTGAACCTAACCCGATCGAACCTCTGAATACGCCTTCATTCAACAAAGACTCCCAGTCAATACCTACCTTCCTGGAGCCGGAGACCTTGACTTCAAGAATCTTGGCTTCAATGTTGATCTGGCGATAAATTTCTTTTTTAAGTGAGTTTAAATATTCCTCGATTTTAATCAGCTGGTATCTGGGGGCGGTTACGGTAATGATACCAACCGGCTCATCAATGGTGTAGAAGCCAACACCTGCCTGCTGGACTGATGCGGTTTCAGACTCCAAGGCCTTTTTTTCAGCGGTGGCGCCGCTTTTGTCGCCTTGGGTTTCAGAAGCTGTTCCCGTGCCCTCCTGTGACACCGTTCCTGTTTTGTCTCCTTCTGCAGTTCCTTTTTGTTCAACAGATGTCCTGACAGACCAGATCTGCAGGATTTTATCGAGATTAAGTTTAACCGTTGCCCATACATCAAAAACATTCTTGCTACTATCATCAAGGGTTTTTATCTGCATGGATGTGTTTCGGGAGATATCGGAACCAACACTTCTTTTATATGAAGAAGCAATAAATGGTAGCGCCAGGTAAAACTTTTTAGTGTCTTTATATTTGATAACGATACTGTTCCCTTCGACTTCATGGAAATAATCACGTTGGCGCAAAAGGTCGTCAACGGATTTGAAAAAATCATCATTGGCCCTGATATCAACATCAACGAGGACGTTCTGATCTACATCAGATGCCCAACTGATTTTCATTTTCTTAAGGCTAGCAAGCTTCTTCATGATATCTCGTAATTTAACCGGACCGGTTGTTGACGAAATATCCGCGCCTACTTTGACAACAAATTCTTCATTCGCACCGAAACCATCACCTAATTCTCCGTGTTCGGCAACGGAGTAAGTAGGAGTCTGAAATCTTACTGGAAGGGAATGTGAATCTGATGATGCAGCCAAAGGACCATCCAGACTTTGCCCACCAGGCTCTTTTGTAGCTGAAGCTTTAACTTGAGCCGAATCCTGGTTCTGAGATTCTCTTTCACCAGGGGACTGGTTTGACGGTGAGCAGGCAAATAGTAAGGTCAGCAGCAGGACTGTTAAACCTTTGGCGTATTTGTGACTCATAGTTTTCATTGTTAAACTCTCTCTGTTGACTTGGTTTGCTCAAACTTTACTAAAATTTGCCTAATTACCGGCCATTATCACTCTGGCTTTAATGAACCGCGCTAAATCGGGAGGTATTTCATATCCTGATAGTAGCAACGCCCGGTATTCATTAGCCGCTTCATCCATTTTGCCTTGTTTGTCTAATATTCTGGCTTTGCTGATCATCGTCTGAAGAGTGTCGCCATGTAGATCGTTGTGTCTTTTGAGCATATTGATGGCGCAGTCGTAATCCTGACTCTCTTCACAAAAGCCGGAATAGCTGGTAAGTGCTTCGCTTGAAGGGGTTGTGCCATTTATGGACAGTTCGAAATACTCTTTGGCCAAATCAGTTTTCATCATCCGGGCAAAACCAATAGCTGCTTGCAGAGCGGCATCGGTATCCTTGCTGTTGATCTGCAAAGCCGCCTTGGCATACTTTACCGCTTTTGCGTTTTGTGAAAGGTTTACTAGGCAAAGCCCGGCAATTCTTTTGGCAAGCACTATGTTATCAGGCCATTTTTTGAAGGCGTCTTCGTATAAAGGTAAGGCGGCTTCGAACTGGCCGCTTTTCTCTTTAATATCGGCCTGATGAATAAGTTTTTTAGCTTCAACAACTGTTTCCGGGATGTCCTGCATTTTACTGATCTTTATAGATTCATGTTCTTGCGCCTGTACATTCAGCAAATCAAGATCTGCTTTGAAATCTATGGTGTCAAGAGTTCTTTCCGGCCATGCGAACTTTTTGGACTTTGGAGAAATGACTATGGTGTTGAATCTTTCTTCTTTTTGAAGGTCTTTAAGATTAAGAATGATATCAAGTGCAAAATCCCATGGAACATCGTTGAGTGCCAAGGTCAGGGAACCGTTTACACTTTCATCAACGACCATATTGAGATTGCTTACTTCGCCAAAAAGCCTGAATACATTATGCAGGTCAATCTTGTAAAAATCGACAGTAATCCGCTGTTTTTCATATCCGGCAAAGGCAAAATCTTCCAGTGCTTTTGGCGCTTTTGATTGCTTCGCATTTTGCTGTGTTTTTTCGCTAACGGTCGCGGTTTTGGTTCCGGTTGAAGTTGGGAGTGAAGGCTGCGCAGGTTCTGCGGCCATGGCGATAACATCTTCTGTAGCAATAATTTCCGGCTGTGGAGCAATTTCCGGTTCCGGGGTTTGACCAGCGTCTTTCATAAGCCCGGCGATAAGTGCAGTCGCAGGAGAAGGTTCAATGATGGTCACAAGCAGGCCATCTGACTGTACTTTAAGGTTGTAATCAAAAAGGGTCTCCAGGCCGGAGTCAAAAACTATCCTGAAGCCATTTTTCCGTTGTGCAGTTCGGATTTTGGAAACGGCTGTACCGACAGTTTTTGTTTCTATCGGGCCTGCAAGTTTTACATTGTCAACATCGAGATAAATCCGGTCCGGCCTGTTCGCTTTGAGGTTTTTCCCCAGTTTCACTTCCTTGAAATCGCGGATGGCGCCATCGCCCTTCAGATAGATCAAGGTCTCGGTTGGCGTGTGGTTAACCTCGACGTCGAAAAGCACCGTTGCTTGATCCGCTTGCGGTTCAGCGTCGACCGGCGCGGGTGCTGAATAGCTGCTCATATCAGCAGATGGCTCCGGAGTGGGGGTATCCATTGGCTTGGTTTCGGTGACGATGTCTTCACGCATGGGGCTTTCGGCGCCAATGTTTTCATCCGGCACGACAATAGCGGCCACAGGTGCAACTTCTGTCAGAGTTTCTGTGGGTACGGTGGGTGTTTCAATGGCGCTCCCGGCGGGTTCAATAGCTTCTTCCTGCTGAACTTCCCCCGCCGCAGTTGCTTCCATTGGTTCAATATCGGTTGCTGATTTGGGAAATCTGATGATGATGTCGTTGTCGATTCTTTCAACAGTATAGCTGTTGTCCTCATTCAGGAATATTTCGAGTCTGGCGATAAATGGTTCCTTGTCTTCAAGCACTTTGCCGTTTACAAGTGAAACAGGGCCTTGGGGTTGTTCCAGTGGTAGATTGACGGTGGCTCCCATGGATGCATCAGCAATATCGATAATGACTCTCAGCGGATCAAAAAGTTCATACATTGTATAAGTTGGAGGGTTGTCGCCCTGAACTCTAAGTATGAAGTCTTCAGCCGTCTGCTCCCATTTCAGTGAGTTGATTTGAAAAGTGGTTTTCTTCTCTGCTGCGGATGTGCTGTCTGAACTGGAGGGGACCGCAGCAAATATGAGGTGGTCCGTCGGCATTCCTCCTTCTGTTTGGTAGCTGTCGATGTCGCTACCTATGCTTACACCCAGGCGACTGTTTTTTTCTGCAGAGACAGCAGCGCCAGATTCTGTGGTGTATGCGGTAAATGCATAACAAAACAGAAAAATTCCAGTGAATACAACTTTCGGTTTCATAAGGGCAATCACGGACGTTCTCCCTCTTTTCTTAATATCATCTCCACAGTGTTGTATTTCCTCTCGCGAGTCATGGAGTAAGTCAACTGTTTGATTATCACCTGGTTCGGGACAATATCGGATACGATCCCGGACCTTCCTATCTTAGTCCCACGACGGATCACATAGCCCTTGCCGGCGGAATCTTCGACCATAGCCATGGGGTTATTTTCTGTAAACATAATAGCTACAACTTTAAGTTGCCCTGGTTCAAATTGTCTCATGCCGGTCAGTCTTTCAGGTGATATGTCAATTTCTACAGGTTGGTCAATTTTGTCAGAGATAAATGGCATGAAAGGATCAGGTCTATTTTCAACTTGATATTCAAAAGCTTCGATTTTCATGGATTTAAGCAAAGCATCAAGAGCTTCTGCTATTTTTATCTGCTCCGATTCTTTTTCATTTGAAAATTCAATTTGAGCATGCACGTTTTGAGTCGGAATAAACTGCAACAGCAATATGTATAATCCACACATTGCAAACCAGAACACTAGAAATTTTGGTCTGGATGGTATGTTATTTATCTGAGTGGTGTTCATTGTTTTTTTGTTGTGTCAACGTTTGTGTCAATAAATCTGTATGTAACTAGTTCCATATTGGCACCTAGTAACATTTCTCCTTCGCTTCTTTGAGGGCTGCCCAGATCAATATTGGTCACTGAAACGATACGATTTAATTTGCTAACTTTGTCTAAAAATGAGCCTATTTTGTGGTAAGAACCCTTTACGGCTATTGATACAGGAATAACTGCATAAAATTGTTCCGGTCTTTCAGTCTTGGGCTGGAAGGAAATGAATTCTAGTCCCGAGCTTGTACCCTGTTCAGAGATACTCGTAAGAAGGTCTGGAATCTCTTTCTGTTTAGGCAATAACAAGGACGCGGCTTTCAATCTGAGTTGTACTTCCGCCATTTCCTGTTTATGTTCATCCAGTTTACCGGCTATGGCTTCTACTTTTTGTATTTCACCACGGAGATATCGATTGTCCTTGTTGAGTTTTTTGATTTCTTTGGAGGTAGGAGAAACAAAAAGAAAAAAGAATAATACAATCGGAATTGTTACAGCTGCCGCAAAGATGGCAAGTTTGTACTGGCGATTAAGAAATGCAACCTTGTTATCAAGGAAGTTTTCATAAACAGTTTTTATTTTCAGGAAGTTTTCTTTCATTAATTTTTTGTTTCTTTTGTTTGATCTGGGTCTTCTTCGCGGACAGGGGTTGTAACACCGATTTTCAGTGCAAATGATTTTAATTTTGCACCAGCAACAACGATTTGTGAAGATTGTGAAAGTTCGGCATCGGAAAAGTATTCAGACTCTCTAATACTTCTCATGTACTGAGCAATTGTTGCATTATCGAGAGCAACTCCTGTTATATCCATTGATCCGCCGGAATGCTTCATTGTATTGACCCATGCTCGATTCGAAGGAGTCACTTTGGCAAGTTCGTCAAGTACATGTACCAGGGTCTGCGAACCTGTCTTCAGTTTTTTTATGACATCAAGTTTGGTTTCCTGTTCTTTCTTGTCTTTTTTCAGCTTCTCGATTTCGTCGAGTATCGGCTGATATGATGCTTTTTTCTTGCTCAAGACCTGATTCTCGGATTTTTTCTCAGTTACAGTGCTTTTCATATTAAGCCCGACAAGACCGATCGCAACCAGAACAACCATCACTGAAGCACCAAAAACGGCCACTTCATTTCGGACCTGCAACCGCCTTCTGATTTGCCTTACCGGCAATAGATTAATATGTATCATCGGTCTTTGCTGTGCTGTTAAATGTCGGCAGAGCGGGTAGCCAGGCCTGTGGACAGGGCCATCTCCGGTGCAATATTATTTAAGTAGTCGTTGTCGATCTTGCTGGGATCCGACTCGGTTCTGGCAAAGGGATTGAAAATATGAGTCTTGATTCCTGTCTCTTCACTAAAGAGTTTTGCGAGTCCTTTGACTTTGGCCCCTCCTCCGCTTAACACCAGTTTGTTGATGGTTTCTTCCGGGTAATTCGAATAGTAGAAATCGAGGGCCCTTTTGACCTCAGTGACCCATTGGGTGCAGGTATTGACAAAAATATCTTCGAGTTCCCTCTTTTTTTCCTCGGAAGAGGTGCTTCCGATTTTAAGCGCCTCCGCTTCTTCAAAGGATATTCCGAAGTGGTTCTGTATCTGCTCGGTCAGGAGTCTGCTGCCGAGCACGATGTCGCGGGCGAGAACCGAGGTGCCATTGGAGACAATGTTGATATTCATTTTGGAGGCGCCGATATCGACAAGGCCGATGTTTTCATTGCTGCCGCCGAAGGTTGCTCCGTAGGCGTTTTCCAGGGCAAAGGCATCGACATCGACAATGATTGTTTTAAGACCGGCCGCCCCGAGCACTTCAAGGTATCCGTTGACGACCTCTTTTTTGGCGGCAACCAGCATGATGTCTGTTCTGTCGTCATCAGCAGTATTTGTTTTCAGGTCCTGAAAATCCATATACACATCGTCAATATCAAAGGGGATATATTGTTCCGCTTCGGCCTGAATGTGTGAGGCCAGTTCTTCTTCATCCATCACGGCGAGGTTGATTTTTTTGACGATTACCGAATATCCTGAAATTGAAATGGCAACTTTCTTGCCCTTGAGTTTGAGGTTCTTGATAAGACCGCTGACGGCTTTGGAGACGGCTTCCGGATTCTGCAGGACACCATCTTCGACCGAATCGGGAGGAAGTGTGGCGCTCCCCAGGCATACAAGTTTGTATCCGCTCCCTGACTGTGCGAGCTGGCAGATTTTTACTGAATGAGACCCGATATCCAGGCCGACTGCAAGTTTCTGCCCGCCAAGGAAAGGGATGTTGAAGCTGAATTTTGGAAGTTTCAAACCACCCATTAGCTATGATCCTATAAGAAAGAACATGGGGAGCTTACTGTTAAATTCTGTTGACGATAGGTGTTCATTAACATTTGCTGATGGTTACCGCATTTAAAAAAAATAATAAAATTAGACAATTACCAAGGGCGGGGGATTTCTCTCTCTCTTTGCCCTGAAAAAAAAACCAATCAAATCAGCATGTTCTCGTTGCGTGTCTACAGTAAACTTACAATTACTTAATGCAATTAGAGACATAAAAAAAGACGCATGTCAAGAATAAAATATCTGTTACCGTGTGAAATTCTTAAAAAATTTTGACATTCGAAGTTGTTTTTATCGCTTAATTTTAAAATTTTTGAACCAGGTTATGAAGTGGAAAGAATGCAGATTTCAATAAATTGCAGTAGTGAAATATGCACCATATGTGAGTTTCCGGGCAGTCAGTAGCTAACCGTTGGTTTTCGCAGGAGAATTTTTGCGGGGAAAAATACAGCAATTAAAATAAATATCAATACCACATTGGTATAAGTAAAAAAATTTATCCAGTTATGACATGTTTCTGACACAGATGACAATATAGAAATGGTGTTGTGTTTTTTTAGCGGGTTTTAGCCGCATATTTATGCATTTGAACATCTCGATATTCGGTAATGAATTATATAAATGTTCTACAGATAAATTCTGTGAATACGTTTGATTTCAAATGTGCAAATATCAGGGGAGAAGAGACGGTTACCAGTCTAAACAGCCTTGTGCTTTTAAGAGATATGGAGTAATTAGAGCAGGTTTGTAGAAATTTCAGTCAGTCAAAGGAGCCGGGCCCACTTGTCAGTCATTGAAGAATCCTCCCCCAGAAAGAAGTCGCTTCTTCGTGAATATGCAGAAGCAATTATCATCGCCTTAATCCTGGCATTGTTTATCAGGACATTTGTCGTTCAGGCCTTTAAAATTCCTTCCGGTTCCATGATTCCGACTTTATTGATCGGTGATCACATTCTGGTCAGTAAATTTATATATGGCGTCAGGAATCCATTGACCGGGAAGGTGCTCATTCCGATCAGGAACCCGGAAAGAAATGATATTGTAGTTTTCAAATATCCACTGAACCCCGATCAGGATTTTATCAAACGGGTGATTGGTGTCCCCGGTGATACAATTGAGATTGTTGACAAGAAATTGTTTGTGAATGGTAATGAACTTGAAAATGACAAGGGCGTCTATCTTGATGACCGAGTGTTGTCGGGCGAAGGGCGACCGCGGGATAATTTCGGCCCGGTGACAGTGCCGGCGGAATCACTTTTTGTAATGGGTGATAATCGAGACAACAGTCACGATTCCCGTTTCTGGAGTTTTGTTGATTTCAAGGATTTGCGCGGCAAAGCATTTATAATGTACTGGTCCTGGGACAATGAGAACTTCGATGTCCGTTGGAGCCGGATAGGCAGCATGCTCCACTGATTTCGGGGAGGAGGGTTTTTTCTTCAGGCATTTTTCGATGAGTAGAATACGGAGTGGGATTCCTGGGACTTCGGCGTAGTGTACTCAGCGGGCGTCGGTGAAATTGTTCAACAAGTATCAGATATGACAGGTGACAGTTACAATGCAATCTGATTATGTGTTTCGCCATAAACATCTTCTCAGTATGGAAGATCTGTCAGTTCAAGATATTTCGTTTATCCTCCAGACCGCCGAATCATTCAAAGAGATTTCGACCAGAGCCATCAAGAAGGTGCCGACTCTTCGCGGCAAAACCGTAATCAATCTTTTCTTTGAGCCCAGCACCAGAACCAGACTCTCTTTTGAGGTGGCCGCCAAACGCCTCAGCGCTGACACCTTTAACATTTCCGCTTCAACGAGCAGTGCCACCAAAGGTGAAACTCTTGTGGATACGGCCCGGAATCTTGAAGCGATGCATCCTGACATCATCATTCTCCGGCACTCATCGTCCGGATCTCCGGATCTGTTGACCCATCATCTGCAGTCATCTGTTGTCAATGCCGGGGATGGCACCCATGAGCATCCGAGTCAGGGCCTCCTTGACCTGATGACCGTCAAGGAGGGAAAAGGGGGTTTTGCGGGCCTGAAGATTGCCATTATCGGCGACATTGCCCACAGTCGGGTCGCTCATTCCGATATTATCGGGTTTACGAAAATGGGGGCAGAGGTTTTTGTCTGTGGGCCGGCCACCATGATCCCTCCCTATCTTGAGCAGTTTGGGGCAAAAGTATGCCGTTCGGTGCAGGACGCCGTGGCAGACGCAGATGTGGTGATGGCCCTTCGGATTCAGAGAGAGCGACAGCTCGACCCCCTGATCCCGTCCCTTCGGGAGTATGCATCTTTTTTCGGAGTGAATGAAAAACTGCTGAATCTCGCAAAACCTGATGCGCTGATCATGCATCCCGGCCCGATAAATCGCGGAGTGGAAATTGATCCCGGGGTCGCTGACGGGCCAAGATCGGTTATCCTTGACCAGGTAACCAACGGCGTGGCGATCAGGATGGCAATACTGTACCTTCTGATGGGTGGTGATTAAATGGTGACATCCGTTGCGGAAAAATCAGATGCAACCCGGCCGATGCTGTTGCAGAACGGCAGGGTGATTGATCCTTCGTCAGGGCTCGATGGTCAGGCCGACATCCTTGTTGTTGGCGGCAGGGTCAAGGCGGTTGGGACTGTGAAGGAAAGAGATCTGCCGCCTGGCTGCAAAACTTATGATCTTGGCGGGCTGTGGGTGACTCCTGGTCTGATCGACATGCATGTTCACCTGCGTGAGCCGGGAGAAGAGTATAAGGAAACAATCGCTTCCGGGACCATGGCCGCTGCCGCAGGAGGCTTCACAGCCGTTGCCTGTATGCCGAATACTTCACCGATCAACGATTCCCAGGGGGTGACTTCGCTCATCCTTGCCAGAGCGGTTGGCGCCTCCGCCAGGGTGTATCCGGTGGGCAGCATCAGCAAGGGCGCCAAGGGGGAAGAGCTCGCGGAGTTCGGTGAGATGAAAACAGCCGGAGTGGTTGCCTTGTCGGATGATGGCGTTCCCGTTGTCAACAGCCAGCTTTTCAAGCGGGCTCTTGAATATTCCGGCAATTATGACCTGCTGCTGATTTCCCATTCCGAGGAGATATTTTTGAGCCGGGGCGGGGCAATGAATGACGGCTCCGTTTCCACCAGGCTTGGCCTCCGGGGGATTCCCTCTGCTGCAGAAAGCATTGCGGTGTATCGGGATATCGCTCTGGCGGAATATACCGGGCGACCGGTTCATATTGCCCATGTCAGTACCGGCGAGGCGGTTGACCTTATTCGGCGTGCAAAATCAAAGGGTTGCAGAGTCACCGCCGAGACCGCGCCTCATTATTTCACTCTTACCGATCAGGATGTGGGAAATTATAACACCAATGCCAAGATGAACCCTCCTCTGCGCTCCGAGAAGGACAGGCTTGAGATGATCAGGGGGCTGCAGGACGGGACTATCGACGCGATCGCCACCGATCATGCTCCCCACAGCAGGCTTGAAAAAGACAAGGAATTTGACCAGGCTGCCAACGGAATCATCGGTCTTGAAACGTCGCTTCCGCTTTCCCTTGAACTGGTGAGAGTTGGCATTATTGACCCTGTCAGGCTGATTGAGTTGATGTCGGTGAACCCTGCCCGGATTCTGGGGGTGGAGGGAGGGACTCTGAAGGAAGGGTGTATCGCCGATATCACGGTCATCGATCCGGAGAAAAAGTTTGTGTTTGCCGCTGAAGGGATACGGTCAAAAAGCAGGAACTCTCCGTTTATCGATCGGGAGCTGACCGGAAAGGCGGTCATGACCATTCTGGGCGGCCGGATCACCCATAGCGAACTCGCCTGAAAACCTTGCGGTCTTGACAAACGGCGGTTGATGTCAGCCGGCAAGGGGCCTTACAGCTCAACTTTTTATATCAAGCAGACTCCCCAGCATTTTGTCTTCTTCCTGAATGATTTTCAGGTTTGCCTGGAAAAATCTCCGGGTGAGCAATAATCGGGGCAGTTCTTCGGCAAGCTCCACATTCGACTGTTCCAGCGAGTTCGATCCGATGCGGCCAAGACCGATTTCTCCTGGCGCTCCGGTCGTGGGTGCACCGGATTCCGCAGTCTCTCTATAAACTCCGGCGCCGACCATTTTAAGACCGTCAGCGCTATTGAATGAGGCCAGGGTGACCTGGGCTTTCTGCAGAACTTGGCCGTTGGAATAACCGGCGCTGATGATACCCCTGCGGTCAACGGAGATATTTTTCAGGAAGCCTGCAGCGAATCCGTCCTGATCCTGAAATATGGTTGTCGAATTGTCGGCATACTGGGTCGAGGCAAGGGGTTCCGGCTGAAAGGATGTGCCCTGGCCGGAGAACCGGGCTCCGAAATTCAGTTCGATCTGCTGGTTGGCGGTGTCCCCGGTGGTATTGAATGGCAGTCGGTAATACGGGTCGGTGGCGGCAAGTGTCATCCGGTTGGTGGCAAGAGATGGCGAGACCTGTCCATCGGGTGGAACATCATAGGCGGTCAGGGCGGTGATCTGTCCGGAGCCGTTGAAATTGATGGTGCCGTACATCATGGCCCCGGCGCCTTTATGATTCGCTGCCGAGTAGCGGACGTGAGGGGCGAAAGCGGTCTGCTGGGCGCTATCCAGGGATCTCCGGTCGGCAAGAGGGTCGGTGGTGACCAGAAATTCCCATTCGTTGTCATTCGCAGTCCGGTCAAAATAAACGGTCAGCTCATGGCTTGCGCCCTGGGAATCATGGACCCTGAAAGTGCTGGAGTAATCAAAATTAGCCGGATCGATGGGTGCGGCAGGGTTTGCAGAAGCGGCGTTTCTGCCGTCCCAGGAATCAAAAAGACTTGTACTCACGTTTTCATTCGGTGTCCGGGAATCAAGATTGAAGATCACTGTCGCCTGCCGGGTTGCCACGGGGGAGGTGCTGCTGCCGAGATTGATGTCGCCGATACTGCCCAGTCTGTCACCGGTTGCAGGATCAAGGCTCCAACCCTGAACATGATAGCCGGCCGGATTGACCAGAAACCCGTCCTTGTTGAAATCAAAGCCGCCCACCCGGCTGAATATGTCCGCTTCACCGCTTTCAGGGTCACGCAGCATGAAGAAACCGTTGCCGCCGATCGCCATGTCAGTTGGATTGCCGGTATCTTCAAGATACCCCTGATTAAAGTTTTGTGAAATCGAACCCACCACCGGACCCTGGCCGATCTGTTCCGGACCGGAGGCGGTGGAGACGGTCTGGGTCGGTCCTCCCTGAAAGGTGACACGGGTTGCTTTGTATCCAGGAGTGTTGGAGTTCGCCACATTGTTGGCAGTGGAACTGACTTTTCTGGAAAAGCTCTGCAGCGCCCCAAGGGCGGAATATGTTCCTCGGATCATCTTTCTTATGTTCTCCCGACGTTACCTGCTGTGCCTGGAAGCAGGCACACCTATCCTTCTCATTGGTATTATCGGCATCCATAAGGAAAACTTTACAAAAAAAATCATATTTTTATTAAAAGTTGAATTATTTAAACATATCAGCATGTTACATGTGTGAAAAGTATCAGGTGGCAAAGGTGTTACGGAGTTGCCCGGAGACGAAAAGTGGTGAGTCTGATTTTTTTTTTGGTGGGAAAAAAGGGGGGGGCGGCAGGACGCTTTGTCCAGCAGGATAAATGAACAGGTATATATGTAATTATGCTTCGGGGGCACTGTCCTGCGCCGGGGCGTCACCCGCAGTTCGTGATCCCCC
>JAHJIQ010000052.1 GCA_018823285.1 Pseudomonadota bacterium | reverse complement strand
CCGGACGACCGACGTGACCGGGATTGTAAACCTTCAGGCGGGAGTAGAGATGGTAATGCCTGGAGACAACGTGACGATCGAAGGGCAGCTGATTACCCCGATTGCGATGGAAGACGGACTGCGCTTTGCGATCCGAGAAGGCGGCCGTACTGTAGGCGCCGGTGTTATTAACAAGATTGTCGAGTAGTTTTCAGATTAATCAATTTTAAAGTTGGCTGTCAGCGAGACCATCGGGTGCCCGCTGTCGGCCAATTATTTTGGCAGGAACAATGAGAGATATAATTACACTTGGTTGTACTGATTGTAAAAGACGCAATTACACAACAACAAAAAACAAGCGAAAGACCCCCCAGAAACTGGAGTTCAAAAAGTTTTGCCGTTTTTGCAGAACCCACACGCTCCATAAGGAAACGAAGTAGAAGGATCTGAAGAGGCCAGTAGCTCTAATTGGTAGAGCACCGGACTCCAAATCCGGGGGCTGGGGGTTCGAATCCCTCCTGGCCTGCCACTTTTAATGCTTCGCCATTGGTCAAAAAGCTCTGGCGAAGCAATCTTTTTCTATTTTGCCGGTTCTTGGCTGACGCTGTATACAAGCCTGGTGAATGAAGATTTGATCCTGATCATGTCAGACGGTTCAGGGGTAGTTTAATAAGAGAAGAGACCGATGGTTGATAAGAACGAGAAACAGTCTGGGAAGACCAAACAGAAAGCCGTCAAGCAGATTGAGGGTTCATCCCAGGGCTTCCGGTTTTCGCAGATCAGTGAGTTTGCGACTGAAGTCAAGGTTGAATTCGGCAAAATTGCGTGGCCGAACAAAAAACATACTGTCGGTTCCACCATGGTGGTGGTGGTGCTTGTTGCCATCATGGCTGTTTACCTTGGAGCGGTCGATCTGTTTCTTGGTAAACTGATTGGTTATATCCTGGGTTAATTATAAAACTTTTGCTGATGACTGAAACTATGGCTCGTGCGTGGTACATACTCCATACCTATTCCGGATTTGAAGAGCAGGTCAAAACTGCCCTGGAAGAGAGAATAAAAAATGCCGGCCAGGAAGAATTTTTTGGTGAGATCCTTGTTCCGACCGAGCAGGTTGTTGAGATGGTCAAAGGCGCCAAGAAGACCTCTTCTCGCAAGTTTTTTCCTGGGTATATCCTGATTAATGTTGATTTGAATGATCACACCTGGCACACAGTGCGGGATACCCCAAAGGTTACAGGGTTTGTTGGGGATGATTTGAACCCCCAGGTCCTTTCCGATGATGATGCGATGAAGATCATCGGTCGGATCAAAGATGGGGCCTTAAAGCCGAAACCGAAAGTAATGTACGAAGTCGGTGACAGTGTTCGGGTGACCGACGGTCCTTTCTCAAATTTTCAGGGAATTGTCGACGAGGTTTTTCCGGACAAGGGCCGGGTCCGGGTCATGGTGTCGATTTTTGGCAGGGAAACCCCGGTTGAGTTGGAATTTGTTCAGGTCGCCAAAGGGTGACCGTTATCACATATTTGTTTTGGTTTAATTCAGCAGTGTCAGTGAGGAGAATAAGATGGCAAAGAAGATCGATGGATATATAAAACTGCAGATCCCTGCCGGCAAGGCGAATCCTTCTCCGCCCGTTGGGCCGGCGTTGGGTCAGCGTGGCGTCAATATAATGGAATTTTGCAAGGCATTTAATGCCAAGACCCAGGATAAGGGCGATATGATCATTCCTGTAGTGATCACTGTTTATGCCGACAAATCGTTTTCCTTTGTCACCAAGACCCCCCCTGCATCAAGGCTCCTTTTCAAAGCTTTAGGCCTGAAGGGCGGATCCAGTAATCCGAAACGCGAAAGGGTCGCCAAGGTGACCAGGGCGCAGCTGAGAGAGATCGCAGAGACCAAGATGCCCGACCTGAACGCCTATGATGTTGACACCGCGATGAGGACCATTGAAGGTACCGCGAAAAGTTGCGGCATAACGATAGTTGAGTGATACATTTAAAGGTTCTTGCCTCTATCTGTCAAAAGGCTGAAGAGGTGGAACGCTTGGTTTTTTATTTAATGGAGTAGCAAGTTATGGCTAAAAGTGGAAAAAAATATCAGCAGAGTGCAGCAGAAGTGAATCGCGAGACCGTATATGCTCTGGGAGATGGTATCGAACTGGCGCTGAAAGGAAAATATGCAAAGTTTGACGAGTCTCTTGACGTGGCAGTCCGTCTCGGGGTTGATCCTCGCCATGCCGATCAGATGGTCAGGAGCAGTGTGTCTCTCCCGAATGGTACCGGCAAGGTTGAAAGAGTTCTGGTTTTTGCCAAAGGTGAAAAAGTCCAGGAGGCTCTTGATGCGGGAGCTGATTATGCCGGTGGAGATGATCTGGTCGCAAAAATCCAGGGAGGCTGGCTTGAGTTTGACAAGACCATTGCCACGCCGGATATGATGGGGACTGTGGGCAAGATCGGACGTGTACTTGGTCCGCGGAATCTGATGCCTAACGCCAAACTCGGCACGGTCACCTTTGATGTCGGCAAGGTTGTTGGTGATATCAAGAGCGGCAAGGTTGACTTCAAAGTTGACAAGGCCGGGATTGTTCATGCGATGGTTGGCAAGTCATCCTTTGGTATGCAGAAACTCCGTGAAAATGTCGTCGCTTTCATTGATCGGTTGATGCAGCTCAAGCCGTCATCGGCTAAAGGAGTTTATCTCAGAGGGATTAGTATTTCAACGACCATGGGACCGGGAGTGAAGATTGATCCGCTTGACGTGCAATCATTGATCAAGCAGGGCGCCTGACACGATTATCATCGGGGTAATCCCCGTGAATAATAAAAGGCCTGGCTGCATGGTGCAACCCGGCTTGAAACAAGCAGTTTGATGTCGAAGACAGTTGGTACCCCATTCGGGGTTTAATCGGAACAGGAATTTTAGACCAGTTATTATTCTCTGTGAAGGCCATCCTAGGCAACCGGACATATAGGCACTAAATTCATTAGTGCTGCGGATCAACCGACGGCCTGAATTTGCTGTCGTCCAGAAGATCTTATTCTGTCTGTTCTTTATCGACCTCGGCTGTTTTAACTGTGAATCCTCAGTTGAAAAGGAGGTAAAAACCATTGAATCGTGAAGAGAAAGCCACGATCGTCGAAGACCTCAGTGGCAAGTTCGCCAAGGCGAAGATTGCTATTGTGACCGATTATCGCGGGCTGACCGTCCCGGAACTTGAAGAGTTGCGTTGTGAGCTGAGAAAGAACAACGCTGAGATTCGGGTCGCCAAAAACACCTTGCTGCGCAGAGCGGTCGAAGGAACCCTTTTTGAAGGGATCGGTGATTTTTTTAAGGGAACCACCGCTGTAACCGTATCCTACGATGATCCGGTTGCTCCTGCCAAAGTGCTGACCGGTTTTGCCAAGAGCCATCCGCAGTTGGAAATCAGGTCGGCATCACTGGGCGGAAAAACCCTGACCACTGCCGAACTCGTGGCGCTTTCCACCCTGCCGAGCAGGGAAGCTCTCCTTGGTCAGTTGCTGTCCGTCATGAACGCAGTCCCGACAGGATTTGTTCAGGTGCTCAGCGGTGTCCCGAGGAAAATGCTGTATGTGTTGAAAGCAATTGGCGATCAGAAAGAACAGGCTTAAATCTAAAAAATATTCCAGGAGGAATTTATAATGGCTGTATCAAAAGAAGATGTAATCGAGTTTATTTCCAACATGTCGGTTCTTGAGCTGTCCGAGCTCGTCAAAGAACTTGAAGAGAAGTTCGGTGTTTCTGCTGCAGCTCCTGTCGCTTTTGCAGCCGGTCCGGTTGCTGCCGGTGACGGTGGCGGTGCTGCCGCTGAAGAGAAAACCGAGTTTGATGTTATCCTGGCTTCTGCCGGTGACAAGAAGATTGGAGTCATCAAAGAGGTCCGTGCCATTACTTCTCTCGGTTTGAAAGAAGCCAAAGACCTTGTCGAGGGTGCGCCCGGTCCGATCAAGCAGGGCGTGACCAAAGCAGAAGCCGAGGACATCAAGGCCAAAATCGAGGCAGCCGGCGGCACTGTCGAAATCAAATAATTATTTTCAGATCAGGTGCCGGGCGGTCTGTCAAAACAGATCGTCCGGCAAAACCATTGCCGCTCACCGGCTGTAATGGTTATCCGGTAATAACGCTACGGGGCGAAATCCCTGTGGCGTTTATTGCGTTTTGATATTCAAGGTCCCGGGCCGGCTGTTGGTTTGCGAAATCGTGGCCATGGCTGGTTTTTTAAAAGCGCAGGATCGCGATATAAATTTAGGGCCGCAGGTTAATCATAAGAGGACGACGCCGAATGAATGTAACGAGACGAGTCAGGAAAAGTTTTGCTAAATCCAAAGAGATTGTCGAAAAGCCGCATCTTATTGAGATGCAGCGCTTGTCCTATGAAAAGTTCCTGCAGTTTGAAACTCCGCCGGACCAAAGGATTGATGAGGGTCTGCAGACGATTTTCAAAAGTGTTTTCCCGATTGAGGATTTCAACGGCACCTGTTCACTTGAGTTTGTCAGCTATAATTTCGGCGACCCGAAATACACCGTGGAAGAATGTGTTGAAAGGGGCATGACCTATGATGTCCCGGTGAAAATTACGGTGCGTCTTGTTTCCTACGATATCGATCAGGAGACCGGGGTCAAGAGTATCCGTGATATCAAGGAACAGGCTGTTTACCTTGGCAGTATTCCGCTGATGACCAAGACCGGTGTTTTTGTAATCAATGGCACGGAAAGGGTTATCGTCAGCCAGCTGCAGCGTTCTCCGGGTCTATTCTACAGTCATGATGACGGGAAAACCCATGCCGGCGGGAAAAGACTCTATTCTGCGCGAATCATTCCGGTACGTGGCTCATGGATTGATCTGGAATATGATGCCAAGGACATCCTCTTTGTCAGGATTGACCGGCGGCGCAAGTTCCCTGTATCTACACTGCTCAAGGCTTTGGGCAATTCTACAGAAGAATTGCTTGCATATTTTTATGATCTTGAGGAGCTGACCCTCAAGGGCGATATGGCCTTTATGGATTTTGATCCCGAGGCCTATGTCGGCAAGAGCGCCCCCTACGATGTTGTTCACCCCAAGACCGGCGAAGTTCTCCTCAAGGCCAGCATGAAGATCGGCAAGACCAGAGCGCAGAAAATGGTCGAGGCCAAGGTCAAGACGATCGGCATATCTTTTGAGGAAATGGTGGGGAAGGTTGTGGCCCGGGAAGTGGTTCGTCCCGGAACCGAAGAGGTCCTTGTTCCGTGTAATGTCGAGTTGACCGAAACCCTTTTGGCCGAGCTGGTTGAAGCGAAGGTGAAGACCATCTTCACCCTGGCCATTGACGGGGTCAGTGTCACCGATTCGTTCAGGAAGACGCTCCTTCTCGACAAGGCGCAGACCAGCAAAGAGGCGCTCATCGAAATTTACAGGCGTTTACGACCAAGCAGCCCTCCCACCCAGGAAGTTGCCACCCAGTTTCTTGACAACATGTTCTTCAACCCGGACACCTATGACCTTTCGGTTGTCGGTCGTTTCAAGATGAACGCGAAGCTTGGCGTCGACACCGACATCAACCACCGCACCCTCACCAGAGAAGACATCATGATGAGTGTTAAAGAGCTTGTCCGTTTGCGAGACAAGCAGGGTGAGGTTGACGACATCGACCATCTCGGCAACCGTCGGGTCAGAACCGTTGGTGAACTCATAGAAAATCAATATCGGATGGGTCTGGTCAGAATGGAAAGGGCCATCCGGGAGAGAATGAGTCTCCAGGAAGTGGAGACCATGATGCCTCATGATCTGGTGAACCCGAAACCGATCACAGCTGCGATCAAAGAGTTCTTTGGTACAAGTCAGCTTTCCCAGTTTATGGATCAGACCAACCCTCTTTCCGAAGTGACCCATAAAAGGCGGTTGAGCGCCCTCGGACCGGGCGGTCTTTCCAGAGAAAGGGCCGGGTTTGAGGTTCGTGACGTCCACCCCACCCATTACGGCAGAATCTGTCCGGTTGAGACCCCGGAGGGACCGAATATCGGTTTGATCGTTTCCATGGCAGCGTATGCCAAAGTCAACGAATATGGGTTTATCGAAACTCCTTATCGAAAGATCGAGAACCGAAAGGTAACCGACAACATTTCTTTCATGTCGGCGCTGGATGAGGAGGGTCGTGTTATCGCTCCGGCAAAGACGGAGGTCGATAAAAAGAACCGCATTGTCCCTGACAACCTCATTGCCAGGAAGGAAGGAGAGGTGACTATTACCACCGCCGACCAGATCACCCATATGGATATTTCACCGAATCAGCTGGTGAGTGTTGCGGCTTCCCTGATTCCTTTCCTGGAAAATGACGATGCCAACCGAGCCCTGATGGGATCGAACATGCAGCGGCAGGGTGTTCCGCTTTTGAGGACCGAGGCGCCGCTGGTCGGCACCGGCCTTGAAAAAACCGTAGCCCGGGAATCCGGGGTTTGTCTTCTTGCCGGTGGGAATGGCGTGGTTGAGGAGGTTGATGCCAATCGGGTGGTCGTTCGTTACGAGGAACCTGGCACCGATGGCTTCGAGACCGGGGTGGGAGTGTACCGCCTTGAAAAATACAAAAAGTCGAATCAGAATACCTGTTTCAACCAGCGGCCGGTTGTTCTTCCCGGCCAGAAAGTGGTGAAGGGTGAACTTCTGGCGGATGGTCCTGCCTGCGACAACGGTGAACTGGGGCTCGGCAAGAATGTTACCATGGCTTTCATGCCATGGCGGGGCTACAACTTTGAAGATTCGATTCTGATCAGCGAGCGCCTCTTGAAGGATGACACCTTCACCTCGCTGCATGTTGAAGTGTTCGAGACCGTGTCCAGAGACACTAAGCTTGGCAAGGAAGAGATTACCCGGGATATCCCCAATGTCAGCGAAGAGGCAATGCGCAATCTCGACGAGAGCGGAGTGATTCGGGTGGGTGCGGAAATCAAGGCCGGTGACACCCTGGTCGGCAAGGTGACACCCAAGGGTGAAACCCAGCTCTCTCCAGAGGAGAAACTTCTCAGGGCGATTTTCGGCGAAAAAGCCGGTGATGTCAAGGATACTTCATTACGGGTGCCGCCTGGTGTAGAAGGCGTGGTTATTGATGCCAAGGTCTTTTCCCGAAAAGGGGTCGAGAAAGATGAACGGTCGAAGGCGATTGATGATGCCGAGGTCGCCATTCTTGAACGCGATATGGTCGACGAGATCAGTTGTCTTAAAAAGGCGGTAAAAAACAATCTGGCCGATATCATTGCCGGCAAGAAGGCCGGGGAAGACATCTCGGTCAAGAAGGGACAGGTTCTGCTGAAGAAAGGGCAGGTGATCAAGCATGAATTGATTGAAGAGCTTTCCCTGTCGGTGATCAAGAAAATTGATTTTGCCGGACGCAGCAAAATGGAAGGTGAGCTGCAGTTGCTTCTGGAACGGTTCGAAAACCAGAAGAAGGTGGTGACTGAAAAATACGAAGCCAGGATCAACCGGTTGCGCAAAGGCGATGATCTGCCTCCTGGCGTCATCAAGATGGTCAAAATTTATGTGGCAACCAAGCGAAAACTCGCGGTTGGCGACAAGATGGCAGGCCGCCATGGGAACAAAGGTGTTGTTTCCAGAATTCTCCCTGAGGAGGATATGCCGTATTTCGAAGATGGGACTCCGGTCGATATCGTCTTGAATCCGCTGGGTGTTCCTTCGCGTATGAACGTCGGTCAGGTTCTCGAAACTCATCTCGGTCTGGCTGCCAAAAGACTTGGCGAGCAGATCCAGTCTTTTGCTGAAAAACATAATGTCAAAGCGATTAAGGATCGTCTGAAAACTGTCTATTCCAAAGAAGAATATGACGCACTTCTTGACGGTCTGGCAGATGAAGACCTGCTCGCTCTGGCCCATCGGATGGGTTCCGGAATTCATATTGCGACCCCGGTTTTTGACGGTGCCAATGAAGCCGAGATTCGCAAGATGCTGGTTGAGGCCGGTGTTGACGAGGTCGGACAATCTGTGCTTTACGATGGTCTCTCCGGTGAAAGGTTTGCGAACCTTGTAACCGTCGGCGTGATGTACATTCTGAAGCTGCATCATCTGGTCGACAACAAGATCCACGCCAGATCGACCGGCCCGTACTCTCTGGTTACCCAGCAGCCCCTCGGCGGCAAGGCCCAGTTCGGTGGGCAGCGTCTTGGAGAGATGGAGGTTTGGGCCATGGAAGCCTATGGCGCCGCATATACCCTGCAGGAATTCCTGACCGTTAAATCCGATGATGTGAACGGCCGGACCAAGATGTACGAGAAAATAGTCAAGGGTGATAATTTCCTGGAATCAGGGTTGCCGGAGTCATTCCATGTTCTGGTCAAAGAGCTCCAGGGACTATGTCTCGACATGGAACTTCTGGATGAGTGATGCGAAATTTACCCGTCGGTAATTTTTATATTCTAATCTAACGCATATAGAAGGTGTGAAACGTGGATGAACTTTTCAGCTTTTTCGACAAAGCTAAGAAACCGGTAAATTTTAAGTCTGTCAAAATTTCCCTTGCCTCTCCTGAGAAAATCAGAGACTGGTCCAATGGGGAGGTTAAAAAGCCGGAGACCATCAATTATCGAACCTTCAAACCTGAAAGGGACGGACTGTTCTGTGCAAAGATCTTCGGACCGGTAAAGGATTACGAATGCAACTGCGGTAAATACAAGAGAATGAAACACCGCGGGGTGGTCTGCGAAAAATGCGGTGTTGAGGTCATCCAGTCCAAGGTGCGGCGGGAAAGGCTTGCCCATATTGAGCTTGCGGCCCCGGTTGCCCATATCTGGTTTCTGAAGAGTCTGCCCAGCAAAATCGGCAATCTCCTTGACCTGACCTTGAAGGAACTGGAAAAGGTTCTCTATTTCGATTCCTATGTGGTGACCCGATCCGAAGCGCCGGCGCCGGCTGTCGGGACTCTGCTGAATGAAGAGCAGTATCGCCAGGCGCTTGAAGACCATCCGGGCCAGTTTGCCGTGGGGATCGGGGCCGAGGCAATCCGGGCCCTGCTGCAGAACCTCGACTTGAATACCCTTTCCATCGAGTTGCGCGAAGAGATGCGGAGTACCGGTTCCGAGGCCAAGAGAAAGAAACTGGCGAAACGGTTGAATGTGGCCGAGGCCTTTCGGGATTCCGGGAACCGGCCTGAATGGATGATCCTTGAAGCGATCCCGGTACTTCCTCCGGATTTGCGGCCGCTGGTCCCCCTTGAAGGTGGCCGGTTTGCCACCTCTGATTTGAACGATCTCTACCGCCGGGTGATCAACCGGAACAACAGGCTCAAGAGGCTCCTGGAGCTGGACGCTCCCGAAATCATTATCAGAAATGAGAAGCGGATGCTGCAGGAAGCGGTGGATGTCCTCTTCGATAACGGGCGACGCGGCAAGGTGATCACCGGGCCCAACAAGCGGCCGCTCAAATCGCTGAGCGATATGTTGAAAGGCAAGCAGGGTCGTTTCCGGCAGAACCTTCTCGGCAAGCGGGTTGATTACTCCGGTCGAACCGTCATCGTTGTCGGTCCCCACCTTCGTCTCCACCAGTGCGGACTGCCGAAAAAGATGGCACTCGAGCTGTTCAAGCCGTTCATCTACAATAAGCTTGAGATGCAGGGCCATGTCAGCACGATCAAGAGTGCCAGGAAAATGGTCGAGAAGGCGGACAAAATTGTCTGGGACGTCCTCGATGAGGTCGTCAAGGAATATCCGGTCATCCTCAACCGGGCGCCAACCCTGCATCGTCTTGGCATGCAGGCTTTTGAACCGTTGCTGATCGAAGGCAAGGCGATCCAGCTGCATCCTTTGGTGTGTACGGCTTTTAACGCCGACTTCGATGGTGACCAGATGGCTGTTCATCTGCCGCTTACGGTTGAGGCCCAGGTGGAGGCCCGGGTCCTGATGATGTCGACCAACAACATCCTCTCCCCGGCTCACGGCGAACCGATTATCATTCCTTCCCAGGATATCGTTCTCGGGCTGTATTATATGACCAGAGAGCGGCTCAAGGCCAAGGGGGAAGGAAAGGTGTTCTCCTCGCTCGATGAGGCGCGTCTCGCCTATGACTATGGCGAGGTTGATCTGCAGGCGGCAATCAAGGTCCGGATCAACGGGGAGGTTCTTGCGACCACCATGGGACGGTTGCTGGTCGGAGAATTACTGCCGGAAGCAGTCCCCTTCAGCAAGGTCAATCAGGTTCTGAAGAAAAAGGAGCTTGCTCAGCTTATCGACTACACCTATCGCCATGCAGGCAGCAAAAGCACGGTTATTCTGGCAGACCGCTTAAAAGATCTCGGGTATGAACATTCGACGAAAGCCGGGATCTCCATTTCCATTAACGACATGATGATTCCGGTCAGCAAGGATGATATTCTGGCGGCGGCCGAAAAGGACGTTCTGGAAGTTGAGCAGGGCTGGCTCAATGGTGTCCTGACCGAGAGCGAGAAGTACAACAACGTTGTTGACATCTGGTCGAGGGCCACCGACAAGGTCTCCCAGGAAATGATGAAGGAGATGAGTGTTGAGTATGTCAAGGACAAGAACAATAAGGTTATTGAAACTCCGAGCTTCAATTCCATCTTTATCATGGCGGATTCAGGAGCGAGGGGCAGCAAGGACCAGATAAGGCAGCTGGCCGGAATGCGTGGTCTGATGGCCAAACCTTCCGGGGAGATTATCGAGTCCCCGATCAAGGCCAACTTCCGGGAAGGATTGTCGGTGCTTGAGTATTTCATCTCGACCCACGGCGCCCGGAAAGGTCTTGCCGATACCGCGCTGAAGACCGCCAACTCCGGTTATCTGACCAGAAGGCTCGTGGATGTTGCCCAGGATGCGACCATTCTGGACAAGGATTGCGGGACCCTTGACGGTATTGAGGCCGAACCGCTTATGGAAGGCGGCGAGATTATCCAGCCCGTTGGCGACAGGATTCTCGGCCGGGTTGCTCTTGACGATATCATCGATCCTTTCACCGGCGATTTGCTGGTAGAGGCCAATGAAGAGATTGATGAGGAAAAAGTCAGAGTGATCAATGAAGCCGGTATCGACCGGGTCAAAATTCGTTCCGTGCTGACCTGCCGTTCACGGCGGGGGGTTTGTGTGAAATGCTATGGCCGGGACCTTGGTCGCGGACATATGGTCAATATCGGTGAAGCCATCGGGATCATCGCCGCCCAGTCAATTGGTGAGCCGGGTACCCAGCTGACCATGAGAACGTTCCACATCGGTGGTACAGCCAGTCGGGCTGTTGAGCAGGCCGAGATTTCAACCCAGCATGGCGGAACGGTTAAACTTCAGGATGTCCACACCGTTGTCAATGACGAGGGCCAGATGATCACCATGAATCGAAACGGTGAGCTGGTGATCGTCAGTGCCGAAGGTCGTGACCGTGAGCGTTACCGGCTCAATTACGGTGCGCATCTGCTGGTCAAGGACGGCGAGGAGGTCAAGCCCGGGACAACCCTGGCTGAATGGGATCCCTTCTCCACCCCGATTGTTACCGAGATCGGCGGTATTGTTAAATTCGGCGATATCAAGGAAGGTCTTACCATGCAGGCCGAGGTTGATAAAACCACCGGCCGGTCGACCCATAAGATCATTCCGCCCAGAACCGGAAACTTCAACCCCCGCATCTCGCTGAAAGATGACAAGGGCAAGACCCTGAAACTTCCCAAAACAGGTTCTCCGGCCCGGTACAGTCTGTCGGTGGGGACCCTGATCTCGGTGAGCGAAGGTGACCGGGTTGAACCGGGTACCATTATTGGTAAAATTCCGCGTGAGACCACCAAAACCAAGGATATCACAGGTGGTCTGCCGAGGGTTGCAGAGCTGTTTGAAGTACGCAAACCCAAGGAACATGCGGTGATCACCGAGATTGACGGCCAGGTCAGTTACGGCAAGGACCTGAAAGGCAAGAAACGGGTGATTGTGACTCCTGAACTGGGAGAACCCCGCGAGTATCTTATTCCCAAAGGGAAACATGTCGTCGTCCACGAAGGGGATTATGTCAAGGCCGGCGAGGCCCTGATGGACGGATCTTCTGATCCGAACGACATTCTGCGGGTCCTCGGGGTCAAGGAGCTTGCCAAGTTCCTGGTCAATGAGATTCAGGAGGTCTATCGTCTGCAGGGCGTAAAGATCAACGACAAGCACATTGAGGTTATTGTTCGCCAGATGTTGCGGCGGGTCACCATCACCTCTGTCGGAGACAGCACCTTCATGCTCGGCGAACAGGTTGAATCCTGGCGTTTTGTCGAGGAGAATGAAGCCCTGCTCAGGAGTGGGAATCGGCCTGCAGTGGCGGAGCCTCTGCTTCTCGGGGTGACCAAGGCCTCGCTCAGCACCGACAGCTTCATCTCTGCCGCGTCGTTCCAGGAAACCACCAAGGTTCTCACCAATGCGGCGATGGCTGGCCGGATTGATGACCTGAGCGGTCTGAAGGAGAACGTGATTATGGGCCGGTTGGTTCCCGCCGGAACCGGGCACAAGCGATATCAGCTTGATGTTGAATAATTGCTGCTTTTTAGGGATGAGATTGTCCTTGACAAGCCGGACCGTATAGATTATTTATCCCGTTTTCCTGTTTCAGGGCCTGGCCGATTTTGTAGGACGCCGGAGATGTGAAACGGGTTTCTGATCGGAGTTTAATGAAGCTTTCGATCCACTTTGAAAAAGAACAGATGGAGTTTGAATACATGCCAACCATTAATCAGCTGGTAAGGCAAGGCCGCAAAAAGTCGGTTAAAAGAACCAACACACCTGCGCTTCAGGGTTCTCCCCAGAAGAGAGGGGTTTGTGTCAGGGTATATACCACAACACCGAAAAAGCCGAACTCAGCGTTGCGTAAAGTCGCCAGGGTCAGGCTCACCAACGGAATCGAGGTGACATCCTATATTCCGGGTATCGGGCACAACCTGCAGGAGCATTCAGTTGTATTGATCAGGGGCGGCAGGGTAAAAGACCTCCCCGGTGTTCGTTATCATATCGTGAGGGGCACGCTGGACACCCTTGGTGTTTCCGAAAGGCGGCAGGGTCGTTCCAAGTACGGGGCCAAGCGGCCTAAATAAGGAGTTGTGAGATGCCAAGACGTAAGATAGTTGCCAAACGGCAGATTGAACCTGATTCACGGTTTAACAGTGTGCTGGTATCAAAGTTCATTAATGGTCTGATGGAGCGTGGCAAAAAGAATGTGGCCCGCAGTATTTTTTACGGGGCAATGGATATTCTCGAAAGCCGTATTTCCGATGACAAGCCACTTGATGTTTTTGAAAAGGCCATGGAGCAGGTTCGGCCCCGGGTTGAAGTCAAATCAAGGCGTGTTGGTGGTGCGACCTATCAGGTGCCGATTGAAGTCAGGCCTGAAAGGCGTAATGCTCTGGCTATCCGTTGGCTGGTGGGTTTTTCACAGAAAAGATCAGGGCAGTCAATGGCCGACAAGCTGGCCGGTGAGTTGATGGATGCTTATAACAGTCGCGGGTCAGCTGTAAAGAAACGTGAGGACACTCACAAGATGGCGGAAGCCAACAAGGCATTTGCCCATTACCGCTGGTAATCTTGCTTTTTTACTTTTAAGCAACACAAAGATTGACAAAACAAATCAATAAGTATAAAAAGCCTCTTTCTCTGTCGAGTTTGTTGTTTGAGGGTCAGCTTGGAGAAGAAGCCTGGTGAGAATTTTCAGGCCATTCAGGGTTAAAAATTGTAATGTCTTCACAGACCCCTCTTTTGCGGTTACGCAATATCGGTATTATGGCCCACATCGATGCGGGCAAAACAACAACGACAGAGAGGGTGCTGTTTTATACCGGACGATCTCATAAGATCGGTGAAGTTCATGATGGCAACGCGATCATGGACTGGATGGAACAGGAGCAGGAACGGGGGATCACAATCACCTCGGCAGCAACAACCTGCACCTGGCGGGACCATGTAATAAACATTATTGATACTCCAGGACATGTTGACTTCACGATAGAGGTCGAAAGATGCCTGAGAGTTCTGGACGGTGCAGTCGCCGTCTTTTGTGCCGTCGGCGGAGTTGAACCTCAATCTGAAACAGTCTGGCGGCAGGCAGATAAGTACTATATACCCCGGGTTGCCTTTGTGAACAAGATGGACCGGGTTGGCGCAAATTTTGAGCGCTGTATTGAAATGATTGGCAAACGACTGGGTGCCAATCCCTTGCCTCTCCAGATACCGGTAGGAAGCGAGGAGAATTTTCAAGGAATTATTGACCTCGTCGAAGAGAAGATGCTTTCTTTTGATGAGGGTACGCGGGGGCTTGAGGTCCTGAGCAAGTCGGTCCCCGATGAATTCAAAGAACAGACCACGGCCGCACGGATGGCGCTCCTCGAGAAGTTGGCCGACTTCGATGAGGGTGTCATGGAAAAGTACCTGGAAGAACAAGCTGTCTCTGTCGAGGAGATCAAGCAGGCTGTCAGGAAAGCGACCCTGAGCAGTCAGGTTGTGCCGGTTTTGTGTGGCAGCGCCTTTAAGAATAAAGGCGTGCAGCCTTTGCTTGATGCGATTGTTGACTATCTTCCATCTCCACTTGATGTCCCGGCGATCGAAGGTGAAAACAGCGAAGGTGTGCATGAGAGTCGGGAGGCCAGCAGAAAGGAGAAGTTCTGCGCCCTGGCCTTCAAGATCGCCAGTGACCCGTTTGTCGACAACCTGACCTATATCAGGGTTTATTCAGGAAGTCTCAATGCGGGTGACAGGGTCTATAACCCCGGCAAGCACAAGAAAGAAAAGGTCGGCCGGATTCTTAAAATGCACGCTAACAAGCGTGAAGAAGTTTCGGAGATTTCGGCAGGTGATATTGCTGCCGTTGTAGGGTTAAGGTTCACAACCACCGGGGATACCCTCTGCGAGTCGGGTGATACGATCCGACTTGAGACGATGAACTTCCCGGAGCCGGTTATTTCGACGGCCATTGAGCCGAAGAGCACCGCCGACGAAGAAAAGCTACGTGAAAGTCTGGACAAGATCACCCGGGAGGATCCTTCTTTCAGGGTGAAAACGGATCCGGATACCGGACAGACAATTATTTCGGGGATGGGCGAATTACATCTCGAGATTATTGTCGACCGCCTTCTTCGGGAGTTCAAGGTTGCCGCCAATGTCGGCAAACCGCAGGTCGCCTACAAAGAGACGATCGGCACGGGAGGACGGGGCGAGGGTCTCTTTGACCAGCAGGCTGTCGGCAAACCTCAGTATGGGCATGTGTGGCTTGAGGTTGCCCCCCTTGATCGAGGCACTGGATTTGAATTTGAAAACCGGGTTCCTGCCGGCAATATTCCGGACCAGTTCATCCCGGCTATTGCGAAAGGAATTGAAGATGGTCTCGATTCCGGTGTCCTGATTGGTTTTCCGGTCGTAGACATCAGGGTCAGCTTGGTTGACGGTTCCTACCATGAGGAGAATTCCTCTGAACAGGCATTTGGCGTTGCAGCTTCCATGGCGCTTCGCAAGGCCCTTGAGCAGGCACAGCCCACCCTGCTGGAACCGATCATGGAGCTTGAAATAGTTTTACCCGAGGCAAATCTCGGTGATGTGATTGCGGATTTAAACAGCAAGCGGGCCAGGATTCTTGGTATGGGTGCCCGTCAGGAAGGCATTCAGGTCGTTACTGCCAACGTGCCGCTGGCTGAGATGTTCGGTTATTCGACCGATTTACGTTCTGCAACGCAGGGGCGTGCCAGTTTCACCATGCAGTATGCAACTTTTGACACGGTGCCCGAGAAAAAAGCTGAACGGATAATTAAGAGGATTAAAGGTTTTATATAAAGACTTTTGAGGAAAGATCATGGCAAAAGAGAAATTTGAAAGGACTAAGCCGCACGTAAACATTGGAACGATCGGCCACATCGATCATGGTAAGACAACCCTGACCTCGGCGATAACGCGGGTTCTGGCAACCAAGGGTCTGGCTTCCGCAACCGACT
>JAHJIQ010000051.1 GCA_018823285.1 Pseudomonadota bacterium | reverse complement strand
GTCTGATTTTTTTTTTGGTGGGAAAAAAGGGGGGGGCGGCAGGACGCTTTGTCCAGCAGGATAAATGAACAGGTATATATGTAATTATGCTTCGGGGGCACTGTCCTGCGCCGGGGCGTCACCCGCAGTTCGTGATCCCCCCGGGGCGTCGGCTTTCAGAGACGGCTGCTTACAATATCTCCTGCAAATTTCGTGGTATATGGGGAGGCGAAAAAGAGCTTGGTACGAATCCGGTCCGGCCGCCCCGAAAAACCGTTACTCAAGAGGGCGAGAATATTTGCAGGTTTTCTGATAACACTTGATGGTTGCTCCGTCTTTGCGGGTAATCTTTTCTACCAGAAAAGGGGCGCCACAGTCAGGGCATTGCTCGGCAACAGGTTTGTCCCAGACCGCAAAAGAGCATTTCGGATAACGATCACAGCTGTAAAACACTTTGCCTTTCTTGGACACTTTCTGGACAATTTCACCGGAGCAATTTTCTTCAGGACATTTGACGCCGGTGCTCTGAGCCTTGATAAAACGACATTCAGGATACCCTGAGCATGCCAGGAATGTGCCGTAGCGTCCCTGTTTGAAAACCATGGGCTTGCCGCATTTTTCGCAAATCTCATCGGATTTTTCCGGTTCCGGTTTGGCTACGGGGATAACCGTGTTGTTCTCGTCTTTGGTGAAATCCTGGGTATGTTTGCAGGTGGGGAAATTCTCGCAGGCCAGAAATTCCCCGTTTCTTCCCCAGCGGATGACCATCTTGCCCTCGCACAGCTCACAGGGAATATCGGTGGGGATGGTTGCTTTTTTCACGGATTTCATTTCCTGGCGGGCGGTTTCCAGTGTTTCCCGGAAGGGCCCATAAAAATCCTGCAGCAGGGTCAGCCATTTTCTGGAACCATCTTCGACCTGGTCCAACTGCTTTTCCATTCCTGCCGTAAACTCTACATCAAGAATAGTCGGAAAGTGGGTGACCAGGAGGTCGTTTACAAGTCGGCCGAGATCGGTAGGCTCAAAGCGCCTCTTGGCGAGCAGCACGTACTCTTTGTCCTGGATGGTTGAGATGATCGCGGCATAGGTGCTCGGACGCCCGACCCCGTTATCCTCAAGGGCTTTTACCAGGGTAGCTTCCGTGTAATACGGCGGTGGTTGAGTGAAATGCTGGGCCGGTATCGTCTCCATGAGAGTCAGGGGCTCGTTCTCCTGAAGATCCGGGAGCAGGAGGTCGGTGTCAGGGTCACTGTTTTCTCCCTTGTCGCTGGCTGGATTATCATCCGTTGCTTCCACATAGAGTTTCATGAACCCAAGAAAGCGCATGACCGAGCCGGTTGCTTTCAAGGTGCAGCGTTCGGAATTGACGGATATGGTTGTCTGGTCAAACTCCGCAGGAGCCATCTGGCAGGCGACAAATCTTTTCCAGATCAGGGCATAGAGGGCCAGCATGTCCTTGTCGAGAAAGCCGGCCATTTTTTCCGGGGTATGGTCAACATTGGTCGGCCGGATTGCTTCATGGGCATCCTGGGCCGATTTTTTGGTCTTGTAGATGTTCGGGGTATCCGGCAGAAAATCGGCCCCGAAAGCGCCGGCGATATATTCCCTGGCCCCGGTGATCGCGTCATCGCTGATCCGGGTTGAGTCGGTACGCATGTAGGTGATAAGACCGGTGGGCCCTTCTGCGCCAAGTTCGATTCCTTCGTAGAGTTTTTGCGCCAGGGTCATGGTTTTCTTGGCGGAAAAACGCAACTTGCGGTTGGCGTCCATCTGCATGGAGCTGGTGATAAAAGGCGGTGAAGGGTGTCTTTTCTTTCTTTTCTTGTCAACGGTGCCGACTTTGAACTCGGCGCCTTTGATATACTGACAAATTTCATCAGCCCTGGCCTGATTTTCGATCCGGTTCTTTTTGGCGGTGATCTTTTTGCCGTCAAAGGAGTCGAGCTGGGTGAGAAACGGCGGCGGTAACGCTCCTTCGAATCTGGTCGAAATGGTCCAGTACTCTTCGGGTTTGAAGTCCCTGATCGCCTGGTCTCTTTCACAGATCATCCGCACCGCCACGGACTGAACCCTGCCGGCGCTCAGGCCCCGGCGGACTTTTTCCCACAGCAGAGGGGATATCTGGTAGCCGACCAGACGATCGAGAATTCGCCTCGCCTGCTGGGCCTCGAAGAGTTTGTAGTTGAGCTCCGTGGAATTCTCTATGGCGTTCAGAATCGCCTTCTTCGTCAACTCATGGAACAGCGCCCGATGGATCGGTTTGTTGGTTTTTTTTAAGCTTTCCGCGATGTGGTAAGCGATGGCTTCACCCTCGCGGTCCGGGTCGGGGGCCAGAAAGATTTCGTCAGCCTTGCTCGCCGCGCTTTTGAGTTCGTTGATGATCTTGCTTTTCCCCCTGATGGTCACATATTTCGGCTCGAAATCATTCTCGACATCAACGCCCAGGCTGTTGGTCGGCAGGTCGCGGATGTGGCCGACAGAAGCTTTGACCGTAAACGATTTGCCAAGGTATTTCTGCAGGGTTCGCGCCTTGGCCGGGGATTCAACAATGATCAGGGATTTGGACATTTTTCTCTTCTATCTAAAAGTTATTAAGGTGTAAAAGCTCAGGTTGAGTAAACCGGCGGCTCTTCCGAAGTTTGTCCCCGAAGGGAGTGTTGTGCTTATGATGCACAGCGAAACGCATTCCCCGCAGCTCGAAGTCTCACGCTGTTTGCTATCTGCTGCGGGGAGCTTCAATTTCTCAACTGATACTGCCTGCCCGGCAGAACTTCGCAGGCTCCTTTCAGTTCAAGAAGGAGCATCAGTTCGTTTACTTTTTCCACCGGCATGCCGCTTTCGGTAATGATGTCGTCAATTGGTTTCGGGTACACCTCAAGAAGACCCAGCAGCACTTTCTCTTGTTCATCAAGCTCGGGAAGGTCTTTTTTCCGGGCTTTCACTGAGGCAACCGCATCTCCGCTGGACGGACAGTCCGGTCCCAGTTCATTGACAATGTCATCTGCATTCAGGACAAGCTTTGCCCCGTCCTGGAGAAGGCGATGGGTGCCTTCGCTTTTAGGGGAGTCAACCCGGCCCGGCACGGCAAAGACTTCCCTGCCCTGTTCAAGTGCGTAGTTCGCGGTGATCAGGGAGCCGGAACGACGTGCCGCCTCGACAATAACCACCCCGCGGCTCAAGCCGCTGATAATTCTGTTTCGGCCCGGGAAACGAAAACTTTCCGGTTTGGTGCCGAACGGATACTCACTTATTACCGCACCATTTCCCTGAATGTCACCGTACAGTTTCAGGTTCTGTCGGGGATAGACAATATCAACGCCGCAGCCGAGAACCGCGATGGTCTTTCCCCCGGCCTGTAATGCTCCGCGATGGGCCGCGGTGTCGATCCCCAGGGCGAGGCCGCTGACTATTGTGTAACCAAGCCGGGCCAGCTGGCCGGCCAGATCTTCAGCAGCTCTTGTTCCATATGAACTGGCAGCCCTTGATCCGACAATGCTGATGGCCGGTCCGGAGAGAGATGCGGCGCTTCCTCTCACATAGATCAGGGCCGGTGGGCCGGGAATTTCACGGAGCATGGCAGGGTATCCAGGATCGTCCCAGCAGAGAATCGCGACCCCCGACTTCCGCGCCTGCTCATATTCTTTCCGGGCCTTTGTCCTGATGCTTTCAAGTCCGATTGATTCTATACATTCTTTTTTGAGTCCGGGAACCGTTTCAAGCTCGCGGCGGGAGGCTTGCAGTGCCAATGCGGGCTCGCCAAAACGTTTGACCAGTTGTCTGCACCCGGCTGAACCGAGCCCCGGAGTCATATATAATGTAAGCCACGCTTCAATACGTTCCATGTAATTCCAGATAGAGACTTTCTTTCTCTATTGCCCCGGGAGCCTGGTGCAATCCTGAAGGGCGGAAGACCTTTTGCAATTGCCGCTATAATGGGCAGGTGTTCGAGTCGTTCAAAAAAACAACGGTGTTTCCAGATGTTCCGAAAAAAAAACCTGGCCGGGGTGTCCGGCGGCTCCATGGTCCTTCATTTGCAGCAAGTATCCGTCATCCAGGGATCAATCATCTGGGAAGATGTCACATCCCGAAATCAAAGAATAATTTTCTGGAATACAGCTCCGGCTCATCTGGAAAACAGGACGGAACTATAAAACAAGGGGGAACTCTGTCAACAAATAATTTCCCGAATCATCCTTGCTTTCAGGGGGATAAAGCTCAAGTTGAGCAGCTTGTCTGCGCTCGTACGAAACTTATCCCCGAAGGGTGAAAGATGAATCTGGATATTCTTGCCAAAGGAAAAACGGGTCCGGGATTACCTTCATAGCATGGTGCGTTTGCGGCAGACATCTGATGGGGAGACGGCAAGGGAGAAAAAGCTTGGGGGTCAGCGATCCTCATTGAAGCTGGAAAGGTATTTTTTTCGTGATGGATGTTTCAGCTTCTTGATGGCCTTGGCTTCTATCTGGCGGATTCTCTCTCTGGTCACCGAAAAGTTTTTCCCGACCTCTTCAAGGGTCAGGTCGAGTTCGTTGTCCAGGCCGAAGCGCATTCTGACCACACTCTCTTCCCGTGGCGAGAGGGTGGAGAGGACATCGCTTAAGCTTTTTTTCAGGCTCTCCTTGACGGAGGCATCCTGCGGCGACATGCTGTCCTCGTCTTCAATGAAATCTGCGAGAAAGCTGTCTTCCCCACCACCGATGGGAGCATCAAGGGAGACAGGCTCCTTGGAGATCTTCAGGATATTTTTTACTTTTTCTTCATCAATATCCAGTTCCAGGGCAAGCTCGGCAGGGCTTGGTTCCTGGCCGGTCTCCCGGGTTAATTTTTTGGAGCATTTCAACAGGCGATTGATGGTGTCAATCATGTGGACCGGGATGCGGATGGTCCGGCCCTGATCGGCGATGGCCCTGGTGATTCCCTGTCTGATCCACCATGTCGCATAGGTGCTGAATTTGTAACCGCGACGGTATTCAAATTTGTCCACCGCTTTCATGAGCCCGATGTTGCCTTCCTGGATCAGGTCCAGGAGTTGCAGCCCGCGGTTTGCATATTTTTTTGCGACGCTGACCACCAGCCGGAGGTTGGCCTGGGCCAGGTATTTTTTGGCATGGAGAGAGGTTTCTTCGCCCAGGGCGATTTTCGAGAAAATCTCCTGCAGTGTTTCATGGTCGATGCCATGCTTGGCTTCAATCATGTGCAGCCGGATTTCGTCCGCGGTCGGCTGACCGCTTTTGCCTTCTTCCGCTTCTCTGGCTTTCCGGGCCCGGTTGGTGGCCTCTTCCATGATGATTGCCAGCCGGCGTAATTTATTGATGATCTCCTTGATGAACTTGCCGGCGATCCGGTCTTCCTGAAAAAGGCGGACCACCGAATTTTCGTTTCTCTCAATCCTGATCGAGACCTTCATGTATGTTGCCTGATCGATCTCAGGGTCCTGAAGGTCCTTGCGGAAGGCGATCATTTCACGCTCAAGACGTTCCGCTTCTCTGATCTGCCAGATAAAACGGTCTTTGATTTCGTTTACTGCTTTGGGGTCGGCGTCGTTCACGCCCCGGATCACGCTGGCGATCGACAGGCTGTCGTCCTGGAGGGCGGTTGCAATTTGTTTCAATACGGAAAGAGCTACGGGGGTCGCAATGATTGCCCCCTGGATCAGCTTCTCGCTTTTTTCGATCTGCTTGGCCAGTTCGATTTCCTGTTTGGAGGAGAGCAGGGAGACAGCCCCCATCTCACGCAGGTAGACCTTGACTGGATCAGGGGTTTCGTGATCGGCAAACTCATTGTCACTGTCCGCGCCGATACTGGTGGGCGCTTCCGCATAGGCGGCGTCATCACCGATGATCGCGGTCAGTTCATCAAGGGATTCATCGTCGGAAGACCCATCGGCGAATACAGCCTCGGTATCCTCAAGACCATCATCAAGGTCATCATCGAATTCCGGTACAGGGAAATCTCCGGTGGATTTTCCCCCCGCCCCTTTATTCTTGCTGTGCGCTTTGCGACCTGTCAATAAAGTTCTCCAGCAAGTTTCAACCGGCTAGCTCAATTCCTGATTGCCGGGGCCCTTATCCAGGGAGTTTTTCTGTTCGATAAGTTTCATGCACAATGCAACGTCTCCAGATCGATGGGCTTCATTGATCTGGCGGGTCAGATTTTCCCGCATGATTTTTAATCGATTATGGTGCAGCCAGCCGAGTTTTTCGGCTGCGGTGTGCTCTTTCTCTTCATCGGTGTAGGATGGCGAAGTGATAAGCAATTCTGAGATAAAGGCTCTTTCCTCCCCCTCGGCCAGATCCAGCAGACGTTCCTGCCCACCTGTTGCATCATCGGCACTCTCCTGCAGATGCTTTAAAATAAGCTTGCCAAAAGAACCGATGATTACATCTTCAATGCCAGCTTCTGTGAATTTTTGCAAGTATTCTGGGAAAATAATTAAAAATTCCAGAAACTGTTTTTCCTTGAAAGAGAGGGTGAGGGGCTCTGTTTTTTTGCGATCTTTGTTTTTATCCGCGTTGCCCGGCGGAGCGATCCCCGCATTTGTTTTTACCAGCTGTTCCGGAGGGATTCCAAGTTTCTGGGCAAAATGAGAAACGAAAACGGTTTTCTCTACCGAGTTGTCTTCCAGTTCATTGATGATGCCCTGCATTTCCGTAACGATCCGGGCCTTTCCGTCAACCGAGGTGGTGTGGATTGATTTCAGATGGTGAAATACAAACTCCGGCAATGATACCGAAGTCTCGATTTTCCGGGCCAGTGCCTCCTTGCCGTGTGCCCTGATAAAGGTGTCCGGGTCGTGCTCAGGGGGGAGAATCAGGACTCTTGCCTCAACATGCTCGGAGAGAAATACCGGCACCGCTTTCATTGCCGCCTTCAATCCCGCGGCATCCCCGTCAAAGAGGATGACCACCTCTTCCGCATACCCTTTCAGGGAGCGCACCTGATATCTCGTCAGGGCGGTGCCCAGTGGCGCCGCAGCGTAATCAAACCCTTTGGCGGCAAGAGACAGCAGGTCGAAATTTCCTTCAACCAGAAGGCAGCGCCTTGCCTTCCTGATCTGTTCCCGGTTCTGGTAGAGACCATACACCAGACGGCTTTTGTCATAGACCGGGCTTTCGGGTGAATTCATGTATTTGGGCTGGCCGGCCCCGAGAATCCGGCCGCTGAATCCGGCGGTCTGGCCGCTCATATTCATGATCGGGCAGAGAAGCCGGTCCCGGAATCGATCGTAAAACCCGCCCCGTTCTTTTCGTACCAGCAGCCCCGCCTCACAGGCCAGGTCGCGCCGGTGGGAGTCGGTGATCCTGCCCGCCAGGAAATCCCAGCGGTCCGGGGCATAGCCGAGCCGGAATCTGCTGATGATTTCCGTGGGGATTTCCCGGTCTTCCAGGTATTTTCTCGCCCCGGCGGCCAGCGGATCGTGCAGCAGTGTTTCGTGAAACAGGGTCGCGGCCCGCTCCTGAATCTCGTAGAGGTTGATTCTTTTTCTGGCCCGCTCCTGGTCCTGATGGGAAAGGGGTTTTTCCGGCAGGGTCACGTTGTAGCGGCGGGCCAGGTTCTTCAGTGCTTCCGGAAAGGTTGCATTGTGGTACTGCATGTAAAAAGAAAAGACGTCGCCGCCTTCATTGCAGCCGAAACAATGATATGAGCCCCTGGCCGGATTCACCGTGAAGGATGGGGTTTTCTCGGAGTGAAAAGGGCAGAGCCCCTTGTAGTTTGTCCCTGCTTTTTTCAGGTTGACATGTTCACCGATGATCTCGACAATGTCGGCAGCCTCTTTGACAAGCTGGACCGAGTCATCTTTGGAAGAAAAGTTTGTCATGGCAACAGTTGCAAAACCCTTTTATAGTATCCTGAATCCGTGAGTGCTTGAGAGTGGTTCAGATGCAAGGCGGCGACGATGTTGATCATACATATGGTATATCAACGAGTTGTCAACGCAGCAGATGATCCGCTCTCGAACGCCCCGCAGGGCGGCGGATGAAAATTTACCCCCGCAGCAAAGAAAACATTTTTTACGTAATTACAATCTCCTGAGATGATTGAGCGCCCGAAGCCGTCACGGATTCAGGAGTATTTTTTCAGGCGGCAGGATGATTCGGCCCGTTCTGTAATGAAGGAGGGCAAGCCGTAAATGAATGCCTTGGGAAGGTCAGTTGCAAGCATGCCTTCGCCAAGTGTGTGTGTCAAATATATATTGCGGGCCGCAGAGAGCAAGGAAAAAGAGCCGGCGCCGGGAGGGTTTCCATAAATGACAGTCGATATCGCAAAGGTCATGACCTATGAGATCAGAAAAGAGATCGCGGAACGATATTTCGGCTTCCGCAAGCTGATCGAAGAAGACAAGTACGAGTTGGCCAGGAAGATTCATCTGCAGACCATGACCATTGAGCAGCGGATTGCCCTGGATCTGGCCAGAATCTATTATATTCTGCAGGACCGGGCCCTGATCGAGCGTTTCCTGGATCTGACCGGTCTTGAAAACGCCCTCTTTTTTGACGAGTACATGATCTCCTCGCCCACCATCCGGGCCCGGATTTTTGCCGGGGTTAAAGCCAAGGGGCTTACCCGGGCGGGCCGCTTTAAAAACCTGCTTCTCGGCTGTTATGACCTTCTGGTCACCCATGTTGAAGAGTACAGGGTAAAGTACCGGGAGATTCTCGCCGAACGTGAGGAGATTGACGAAGAGATCAAGCTTTTCTACAAGAAAAATGATATCGGCAATATTCTGGGTTTTTTACGCGGGTTGGATAGTGATGGCAACGAGTCGCTGAAGGGCCCGGCGATCGGGGGAGTTGCCGAAAATCTTGATCGAAAACTGAAGGTTGACCCCCCGGAGCCTGTCGATCAGACCCTGCCTTCCATTCCGCCCCTGGTGCATCTCTCGCTGATCCGGAGAGAGATGAAAGAGCTTGCAGAAGCGGCGATGACCAGACATGCGAAAGGATTCACGAGAAATTTATCAAGCTCAAGTTGAGCAGCTCGGCTGCCCGGAAGAAACTTTTGCCCTTGCGGTATAAAAGGAAGCCTTTCGTACAATTCATTCTGTACTTCTTTCCTGTCCAATACAGGCGCCAATGATAAAGAGACGGTGATTATGGAGCAAGATATCGCATCTTTGAGCATGAGCCTGCTGGCCCTTATCGGCGGCCTGCTGATGCTGGTTGCCGGGGGTGAGGCGCTGGTTTCCGGGGCGTCGAAGTTCGCCCTGAAGCATGGAATGAAGCCGATGGTGGTGGGCTTGACCATCGTGGCCTTCGGGACCTCGATGCCGGAACTTTTCGTCAGTCTGGCCGCCTCCTTTCAGAATCATGTCGATATCATGATCGGCAATGTGGTCGGCAGCAACATCGCCAATATCGGGCTGGTTCTGGCCCTGTCGGCTCTGATCCGGCCTCCGGAGGTGGAGTTTCCCAGTGTCGGCAAGGATCTCGGCCTGGTCGTGGCGGTCAGCGCTCTGGTCACAGCCGTTGCCGTTTTCGGTTTTTTTCACCGTGGTCTGGGGCTGCTGCTGGTTGCCGGACTTGTCTGGTACACGGTTTCTTCATGTCGGAACAGCAGGGACCAACCGCAAGACCCCGATCTTTCAGAAGAGCGTGCCGAACGGGAGTCGAATCTGAAAATTATCGGCTTGCAGGGTTTCGGCCTGCTGCTGCTCGCTTATGGCTCGGACCTCTTTATCGAAGGGGCGGTTAAAATCTCCGCCTGGTTCGGCGTCCCGGAACTGGTCGTAGGACTCACGGTGGCGGCAGTGGGCACCTCCCTGCCGGAACTGGCATCCTCTCTTTCCGCAATCCGCCGCAAAGAGAGCGATATCCTGGTCGGCAATATTGTCGGCAGCAACCTGTTCAACCTGATGATGGTGCTCGGGGGCACCGCCGCCCTCAAGCCCTTTCCGATGGCCGGAGAACTGTTGGCGAGGGATTTGCCGACCATGCTTGGGTATGCCCTGGCGCTGCTGCTGGTGATCTATTTCCGCCACCGGATCGGGCGGCTGCCGGCAGGGATCATGCTTGGCGGGTATGGCTTGTATATCTGGGGGCTGGTTTGATCTGAAGCAGCATTTGATTCATTCATGATGGGAGAAGCCAGAAGCCGGAAGCCGGGAGCCAGGAGAAAAGAAAACGGCTTTTACTGGATTTTGGCTTCCGGCCCCTAATAAAAAGACATGGCGCAGAAAAAAATCATGGGAAAAAGATCCGCCCATTGGCCACATTGACTTCTGTCTTCTGGCTCCTGCCGTTTATCACCCCCTGCCTTCGTTTTTCAGATCATTGAACATTTCAAAGGCCTGTTTGGGTGGCAGGTTCTCATGAACAACCGCCTTCACTGCCTGGAGCATTGCAATCGGGGTTTCAGACTGGAAGATATTGCGGCCCATGTCGACGCCCGAGGCTCCCTGCTGGACGGCATTGTAGGCCATGGTCAAGGCATCAAGCTCGGGGATTTTTTTCCCTCCTGCCATCACGATGGGCACCGGGCAGCTGGCGGTGACCGTTTCGAAATCTTCCGGCACATAATAGGTTTTGACATACTGGGCGCCCAGTTCCGCGCACATCCGGCAGGCGAGGCGGAAATATCGGGCGTCACGGACCATCTCCTTGCCGACGGCGGTAACGGCGAGGATCGGGATGCCGTAGCGAAGGCCTTTATCGACCAGGCGGGTCATGTTGTGTACTGATCTGGTTTCAAATTCACCGCCGATAAACACCTGGATGGCGAGGGCTGCCGCGTTCAGGCGGATGGCGTCCTCCATGCTCATGGCGATCTCTTCATTGGAGAGTTCCCTGAGAATACTCGGGCCGCCGCTCGCCCGGATCACCACCGGTTTGGAGTAGGTCGGTGAAACATTGCTCCGCAGAATACCGCGGGTCAGCATCAGGGTGTCGGCGTGCTCGGCGAAGGGCATGATTTTCACGTCGACTCTTTCCAGACCGGTGGTCGGCCCCTGGAAATACCCATGGTCGATGGCGAGCATCACCGTTCTGCCGGATTTTGGATTGAAGATCCGCGCCAGACGGTTCTTCATCCCCCAATCCAGGTTATTTGAACCCTTGAGAAAAAAGCCGCTGTTTTCAGCGGGCACATCAAGGCAATAGTCTTTTCCTTCCTTATCTGCTTCTGGCATAGTTGGCCTCCATTTTGATCCGTTCTGTTTAGAATTATTCCTGTGGTCGGATGATTACTTTTAATGAATCCGCCCCTTCGGCGGTCAGTCTGAACCCTTCTCCGGCATCGGCCAGGCCGAATCGGTGGGTGATCATCTCTTCCACCGGAATCCGGGCGTTGGCGATCAGGTCAAGGGCGGTCACGCAATCGGCCGGGCTTCCGGCATAGGTGGTGGTGAAGGTGATATCCCTTCGCCAGAACATGTTGTTGATCGACAGCGGCAGGGTGACGCCATCCATGGTCGGGGCGAAAAAGAGGATGGTGCCGCCCCTTTCAACACTCCGGAAGGCCTGCTCAAAAGCGGGAGTTGCCGAAGTGCAGACGATCACCAGATCGGCGCCGAGTCCCTTGTTGTGTTTCCTGAAAAGCGAGGCCACGTCCTGGTCCGCTTTTATGGCCAGGCTTGCCCCGAAACGCTGCGCCGCCTGCAAACGGAAATCGTTCATGTCGGTGGCGCCGATAAAGCCTGCGCCGCTCGCCTTTGCCAGGGCAAGATGCATGAGCCCCGCGAGGCCGCTGCCAAGGACCAGCACCGAGCTGCCCTGTTTCAGCCGGGCAGTCCGCTGGCCGCGCAGGATACAGGCCAGAGGCTCGACAAAGGTTGCGCTGTCGTAAGAGAGCGAATCAGGAATCTTCCAGGTGCCGCGATCGACATTGATGGCCGGGAGCCGGACATATTCGCAGAAGCCGCCCGGATCGAAATGGGTGCCGGACAGCAGGGTGTCGCAGACGGTTTCGTGACCGGTCAGACAGAAATGACAGGTGTTGCACGGTACATGATGGGTGGCGGCAACCCGGTCACCGGGCTGGAAAGAGGTCACCCCTTCCCCGGCGGCCACGACTTCTCCCGCGATCTCGTGGCCGAGGATCAGCGGTGCCTTGTGAATCCGGTACCACTCCATCACGTCACTGCCGCAGATGCCGCTGGATTCGATTTTCACCAGCAGTTCTCCTGGTCCGGCCGCAGGGGTGGGGACCTCTTCCAGGCGGATGTCCCGGTTGTTGTAGTACATGGCAGCGCGCATCGGTTGTCCTTGTGGTTTCCCAGGTATAAGTTTTTTTCACGGCCGGGAGGGTGCTCCCGCCAATTTCGGCCGGTCCTCCCGTGGGAGCGGCCTCCCGGCCGCGAATCTCCGGGATCTCCCCGGATAGCCAATCTCAGGCGCCGGTTCGAATCGAAATCAATGCTTTGTGAGCAGAACAATTTAGTCCATGACGATCAGGAAGACAAGCTTGACGCTGGTGTCGCTTGTAACTTTCCCGGATATTGCTTATAAATCCCTTTCGGTATTACAATGATGAACCCGATAAAATCAAGAACATGGAGCAAGGAAAATGGCGGAAATAAAAAGTACCATGGATATGGTTCTGGAGCGTGCCGCCCGGATGGCAGGAGAGCATGAAGGAGAAGGGGTCTCCGGTGATGATATCCTGAAAGAGGGCATGCGGGCCGGAGCGGCTTTTATGCGTGGAGAGGAGAGCAGTCTTGGCGGGCTTGTCGCCGCACGCCCTGAAAAGGAGAGGGTTGATTTTCTGAAAGGGGCTGCGAAATCGTTACTCCGCAACATCATCCTGCCCAGAGATGAAGAGCAGTTGAAGAATGCGGAGCTGGCGATGAACGGTCTGGTCCAGCTGAGCCAGGGGAACCGCGACCTGCTGGCGGTATTCGGTGACCTGAAAAAAATTCTCGATCAGTACATGCAGCACCGGGTCCAGGCCAAGGAGCAGCTGGAAGCTGCTTTTGCGCAGCAGATGGCCCAGATGGAAGGGGCACTGGCCAAGCAGACCGGGAGGAGCATGAAACTGAAACCCAACCAGCATCCGAAATTCAACGAAGAGTGGCAGCGGGTGCTGAACGAACTGAACAGCCAGTACGGCCGGGCGGTCGATCAACACAAACAGCTGGTCGAAAACTTTCTTTCCGGGCAGGGATGATGCTGCTCAAAGTCGCTCTCGGGCCCCCCGGAGAAGAGGGCGGCCGGATACTTGACGGCTGGCGGAAAGACTGGGGGCTCAGCCGGCATGCTGACGGACGCTTCCGGCTCCCCGGCCACGACCCGCTGGCAGTGATCATCGACCTGCGGAACCGGTGTTATAATCACGAAATCACGGTCGAGATGGCCTTCGGCGATGAACAGGTAAAACAGGGATCGTAGGAGCACCCTACCGGCCGCGAACAGAAGGCTCAATTGCCCGCGTGGTGTTGTGGGAGCGACCTCCCGGGCGCGAACATTCGGGTGGTTTGCCACCCTGGGCATTCGCGGCCGGGAGGCCGCTCCCACAGAAGGCCGCTCCCACAGGAGGGGGGCTTCTGCAGGGAGTTGCTCCTGCTTAACTTGCCGGGGATTGTGGATTGATCGACGGAGACAGGGAAT
>JAHJIQ010000050.1 GCA_018823285.1 Pseudomonadota bacterium | reverse complement strand
TCCCAAAGCCTCTGCCCCTCTTTTATGCCCAGTTCCCGCAGGTTAAAACCACCAATCGTCACCCGCTCCATTCTGCCCGCCAGACTTTCCGATGTCTGTCGGAGGAGCTCCCCGGAAGCGCTGCCGAGAATCAGGAATTGCGCCGGTTGGTCCCGGCGGTCGGCAAGGACACGCAAAACCGGGAACAGATCAGGGCGGCGCTGCACCTCATCGATCACCACCAGCCCCCGAAGCGGATCAAGTGCCGTCATGGGTTGTTCCAGTCTGCCAAGGCTGGCCGGGTCTTCCAGATCGAAATAGTTGACGGAATCCTCCGGTAACAGTTCGCGGGCCAAAGTGGTTTTGCCGCATTGGCGCGGGCCTGCCATCACAACAATATGACTTCTGGTAAGTGCAGCCTTGATTTCCGCGAGGATGTGTTTGCGCTGGATCATTACTCATGAATACCATGAAAATACCGTATGTCAAGCAGGATTTTCATGGTGTTGTGGCGGCTCCCATCACCGGTGTCTGTTCGACTTGCCAAGGACAGCATCGATGCCGAGCGGCTGGGGCCGGTCTACGAGGTTTATATGACCTTGGGGAGTTGGTGGGAGTTGAGAGTTGGAGAGTTGGAAAAGAGTTGGAGAGTTGGGGTCGAGAGTTGAGAGTGAGAGAGAGTTGGGGTCGGACCAAAGCAACATGCTGAAAGTACGAATTAATCGCTCAATAAACAGGTGTTATTAAGCCTTAGGGCATCATTTTTGCGGTCAAAAACAGTGCTGTAAGGCGATAGGACTCCCGGAAAGTTGAGGCCTTTCCCTGCTTAAAACGGCTATTCCTCCACCAAAAACAGTGTTCTAAGACGTAAAAACGGCAGTTTTTTCAATCAAAACTACGCTTCTTCAATAGGTTGCCTTGGTCCGACCCCGACATAAGACCCCGACATAAACCGACATAAACTGGCGGCCCTTCATTATCGACCTCTGGGATACCCGGTTGATCCGGGATGAACCGCGGGGCTACGTTTTCCGCCTGAAACTGGAGGATGTCGCCGCCCGGCGGGTACTGGATGTGACGGTCCGCTATCACCTGCTGGACGAGGCCCGCCGCAAGAGAATCGCCTACGACAATCAGGAACCGATCTCTAACCCGCTCTATCAACGCCGCGAATTGCTCAGATAGCAGAGGTTGTGACCGGTTAAGATTATATATTTGCCAATGAGACGATTACCCTCTATAATTGCATCATAAATTGAAGCAATTACGAGGCGTAAATGACTCATTACATCTGGCAAGAAGAAAAATGGCCCCAGTTTACCTGGCGCAGCGAAACGGTGATAAATCCGCTCAGCAGGTGCAATTTTATGCGTGGGCAATTGCTGGGCAGGGTGAGTTCCCTCGGCATGAAAATGGGCCTGGAGGCCCAGGCCGAGGTGCTGGCTGCCGAGGTACTGCAAACCTCAGCCATAGAAGGTCAAACCCTGGCCCCAGACTCCGTGCGCTCCTCGGTGGCCAGAAGACTTGGCCTGCCGGATGTTGGTTTGACCGCGCCAGACCGTTATACCGACGGCCTGGTCGATGTTCTTCTTGACGCCACTGCCAACTATGACCGCCCTTTAACAAATGAACGGCTGCATGGCTGGCAGGCGGCCCTTTTCCCCACCGGTTTTTCCGGGTTGCAGCGGATCACGGTCGGGAATTACCGGGGCGATGCGCCAATGCAGGTTATCTCAGGCCCTCTTGGTCGAGAAAAGATCCATTATGAAGCGCCCCCGGGCAGACAAGTAGAAAAAGAAGTCAGCCAACTCCTCGACTGGTGGCATGAAAAACAAGGTCAAATTGATGGCATATTGCGCGCGGCCATAGCTGGGTTCTGGTTTGTATCCATTCACCCGTATGAAGATGGCAACGGCCGACTGGCCAGGGCAATTACCGATATGGCCCTCGCCCAGGACGAAAAACTCGCCGTTCGATATTATAGTTTTTCAGCGCAAATCATGGAAGATCGGCAGGGATATTACGAGGTGCTGGAAAAGTGCCAAAAAGGCGGCCTTGATATCACCGCTTGGCTCGTTTGGTTTCTCGGCTGTTTTGAACGGGCAATTGCCAAATCCGATTCTCTTATCGGCAAGGTCCTGCAAAAAGCCCGTTTTTGGGAAGTCAATGGCCAGAAACAAATAACCATCCGGCAGCGCAAGGTGGTAAATCGCTTACTTGACGCCGGCGCCGGAGGCTTTACCGGCGGGTTGACCACCAGAAAATATTCCGGGATGACCAAGGCCAGCCGCGCCACCAGCTATCGTGAAATAACCGACTTGGTCAATAAGAACATATTGGTTCAGAATCCCGGCAAGGGGCGAAGTGTCAGCTATGATCTTGTTTGGCCTGATTAACAATTGGTAACCGTTTAGCAGCACCACATCTTCGGGTGATCGCCCGGCTTACGTACACCTTAGTACGCGACGTCGGTCCGCTTGCCCAAATCCGTGGCACTGCTGATATTAAATAATCACTGGTTCGCTAAAGAAGTCCTACAAATGAGGAAATGGAAATGCTTGAAAAAATAATAGCACTACCACAAAGAGAAATTGAAATAGTCCAAGACATAAGCCAAGCGAGTTGAACCCCCATTCATACCTTCGGGATAAAGGTGACGTTTTCCCGGTCTTTCAAGTCTGCATCCGACGAGATAACCGGACAATTATGATAACGGGATGTGGCAACAATGATTGCATCAGCCATCGCCAGATTTTCCTGCAAGGCAATATCTGCTGCGGCAAGTGCAATATTGTCATCGAAAGGGATTGTCTGCGCGTTTTTCATATAACCGACGGCCAAGAGCGCTTTTTCCTCACCGACTTCTCTTTTGAGGACTTTATAAACCTCATAAAGGACTATGGCCGGAACGAGAAGGTCATCCTGTTTCGCCAGGTATTTTTGATATTGATCAGCCAGCTTTCCGTCGGTGAACCACTCCAGCCACCCGCAAGAGTCAACGATAATCACTAGTGGCGATCCTCCTTGTCCCGGTAACCATCTGTTATAATCCCGGCGGCCAACCCTCTTAATTCGGAGAGAGAAGATTGCGGAACGAGGATCAGCATGCCGTCTTTTTCAATAACAGTTAATTTCTGCTGAGGCTTCAGATTCAGATGCTCTCTGGCGCGCTTCGGAATTACGACCTGGTACTTGCTGGAAATCGTTGTCTGCATATTGCCTCCTTTTTTTATCGATGCCTGTATCGTAAGAATTTATTTGCCGGGTGTCAAGCATGGGAGGGGGGTGAAGAAGCATAATAGATTCCAGGAACGATTTCTCCTGCGCCAGTAAAAACGGGATCACCGGCCAGTTCAACTGCATGGAGTGCCACGGCGACAACGTCCCGGTAGCGCCCAAGATGAAAAAGTCGTAATTGGTTCAATCATATCTGCAGTTGTCGGGTCGGCTCCCTTGAGGGGGCCGGCCTTTTTTATTCTGTCTCGGGATTTAATCTCTCTTCGGATTTCATTTTACGCAGCTTGCTGCAAAAGTTATCAATTTTTCAGTATTTGTCTTTTATCACTCGGGTGGGAATCCAGAAGCCGGTATTCAGAATCCGGAAGAAAAGCAATATGTTCAAACATTCAGACTCCTGGCTTTTGTATTCTGGCTCCAGATATCCTTTAGCTCGAAGTGTCGCGCTGTTCGTTATCTGCTGCGGGGTAATTCATTTCCTCGCGATTTGCCTCGGTGAGGCCTTTCGTGGTTTGCATTGACTTTCAAACTTGCGGGAGCATATCATCTTGTTAGTATGAAAAAGCGTTCTGTCCTGTTTTTCAAAAAACCATAAACCACAAAAGTGGAGGGCCAGATGATAAAGCTGAATATCAATAACAGGGAGTACCAGGTTGAAGCCGCAGCTGATGAACCGTTGCTCTGGGTCATTCGGGACCGGCTGCAGATGACCGGCACCAAGTTCGGCTGCGGAATCGGCGAGTGCGGCGCCTGCACGGTGCAGATCGATGGTGAGGCGGTGCAGTCCTGCCAGGTAGAGGCAGGGGACGCGGTCGGGAAAAAGATCACTACCATTGAAGGGTTGCCGGAGAACCATCCGGTCAGGAATGCCTGGCTGGAAAAAGAGGTCCCCCAGTGCGGCTACTGTCATTCCGGCCAGATTATGTCGGCCGCCTCATTGCTTGCGAAAAAACCGAAACCGACCGATTCCGATATCGACGAGGCCATGGCCATCAATATCTGCCGCTGCGGAACCTATCCCAGGATACGCCAGGCGATCCACCATGCAGCCAGAAAGAAGGCCTAAGGGAGGGGAGAGAATGGGCGCAATAATCAACATCAGTCGAAGGGATTTCTGTAAATCAAGCGCAGTCCTGTCCGGCGGTCTGGTCCTCGCCTTCTACGCCCCCGGATACGGGAGCAGGGTGGCGGAGGCGCTGGCCGCGGAAGAATTCATTCCCAATGCCTTTATCAGGATTGCACCGGATGAAACCATCACCGTGATCGTCAATAAGTCCGAGATGGGGCAGGGGGTATACACCTCCCTGCCGATGCTGGTCGGCGAAGAGCTGGAGGCCGACTGGTCAACCATCCGCTTCGCCCCGGCGCCGGTTGATGACGCCTACAACCATACCCAGTGGGGCCCCATGCAGGGCACCGGGGGCAGCACCAGTATCCGTTCCTGCTGGGGGCAGTTCCGCGAGGCGGGGGCCTCGGCCCGAATCATGCTTGAGCGGGCCGCGGCTGAGACCTGGAAGGCGGACCCGGCCGACTGCAAGGCCGAAAAAGGTTTTGTGATCAACAAAAAAACCGGCCGGAAGATCTCTTTCGGCACGCTGGCAGACCAGGCCGCCAAACAACCGGTGCCCGAGAATGTGGAGCTGAAACCGGCCGCCGACTTCGAGATCATCGGCACGTCGAAAAAGCGGCTTGATACCCCGGAAAAGGTGAACGGCAGGGCGGTATTCGGGATTGATGTCAATCTGCCGGGAATGCTTACCGCGGTGATTGCTCGGCCGCCGGTATTCGGCGCCACGGTGAAAAGCTTTGACGACACAAAGGCAAAAATGATCCCCGGAGTCAAGCATGTGGTGCAGATCGATCGCGGGATTGCGGTGGTGGCCGATCATTTCTGGCCGGCAAAAAAGGGTCGCGACGCGTTGCAGATCGAATGGGATGAAGGGCCTCATGCCTCTTTTAACAGCGACGACCAGGGCAGGGAGTATCTGGCCATCGCGGAAACTCCCGGGGTGGTCGCGGTCAACCGTGGCGATGTTAAAAAAGGTTTGGCGGAGGCCACCAAAAGGCTCGATGCCGTTTACGAGTTTCCCTACCTGGCCCATGCCACCATGGAACCCCTGAATTGCGTGGCGGATGTCCGCACGGATTTTTGCGAAATATGGGTCGGCACCCAGATGCAGACCCTCGACCGGAATGCCGCCGTAGTGCTCACCGGACTGCCGAAGGAGAAGGTCAAACTGCACACCACTTATCTTGGCGGCGGGTTCGGTCGCCGGGCGGTGGGAGATTCCCATTTCGTCAAAGAAGCGGTGCAGGTTTCGATGGCGGTCAAGGCGCCGGTCAAGGTTGTCTGGACCAGGGAAGATGATCTGAAGGGCGGTTATTACCGGCCGCGCTCCTACCACCGGCTCAATTGCGGTCTCGACCGGAACGGGATGCCGCTTGCCCTCAACCATCGGATGGTCAACCAGTCCATAGTCAAGGGCACCGCCTTCGAAGGACTGATCAAGGACGGTATCGATCATACCTCGGTGGAAGGGGCCTTTGACACTCCGTACGAGATCCCGAACCTGTTTGTCGACAGCCACATGGCCCCGGCCGATGTGCCGGTCCTCTGGTGGCGCTCGGTCGGCCATTCGGCAACCGCCTTTATCAAGGAGTGTTTTATCGATGAGCTGGCAGCGCTGGCCGGCAGGGAGCCATACGGATACCGACGCGCTCTGCTCAATAAACACCCGCGCCAGCAGGCCCTTCTCGACCTGGTTACCAAAAAAGCCGGCTGGGACAAGCCGGTGGTTGCTGGCCGCGGCCGGGGGATCGCCATCCATGAGTCGTTCGGCAGTTTCGTTGCCCAGGTCGCCGAGGTTTCGGTGGCAGACTCCGGCAGGATCAAGGTCCATAAGGTGGTCTGCGCGGTTGACTGCGGCAAAACCGTGAATCCGGATACCATCAGGGCGCAGATGCAGGGGGCGATTATTTTCGGCCTCACTGCCGCCCTCTACGGCAAAGTCACCTTCAAAGAAGGCCGGGTCGAGCAGGGTAATTTTGACGATTATCAAATGCTCCGGATCAATGAAACCCCGGAGATCGAAGTGCATATCATGGAGAGCGACGAAGCGGTCGGCGGGATCGGCGAACCGGGAGTGCCGCCCGTTGCTCCGGCTGTCGCCAATGCGGTCTTTGCCGCCAAAGGCATCCGTCTGCACCAGCTGCCGATGACCCCGGAGCTGGTCAGGAACGCACTGAAGGTGGTCTAGGCCCATGGACGATATCGCGATCTATGAGGAGATCATCCGTCTGAAGAAAAAGAGGGTTCCGGCCGCCATTGCCACGGTGATCGAAAGCAAAGGTTCAACCCCGCGCAAGGCGGGCGCCAAGATGCTGGTCAGAAAGGATGGCCGGATCTCCGGCACCGTCGGCGGCGGCATAACCGAGGCCAAGACCATCGAAGCTTCGCTGGAAGTGATCCGCAGAGGCCTCCCCAGAACCATGGAATTTTCTCTTACCGAGAAACATGGCGGAGTGTGCGGCGGCAGCCTGGTCATCTACCTTGAACCGCTGGTCGTGCCCGATCACCTGATCGTGGTCGGTGACGGCCATGTCGGCAGGGCGGTCACCCAGGCAGCGCGGCAGGCCGGGTTTATGGTCAGTATGATCGGTCTGGCCGAGGCCAAAACCGGATACGGGCCGGAAGAGGATGCGATCCTCCATCCACTGAGCGAGCTGGAAAAGGCTTTCACCGATATCGGCGCTGACGAGAGCACCTATATCTTTATTGCCACCAGCGACCATCACCAGGATTTCGAGGCGGTCAGCGCCGCCCTTGCCACCGATTCGTGCTATATTGCGGTGATCGGCAGTAAGAGAAAGAAAGCGGCCATGGATAAGTATCTTGCGGAGAGGGGGTTTGACGAGGCTGCGGTCGGCCGGATTATTTCTCCGGCGGGCCTGGATATTTTTGCCGAAACCCCGGCCGAGATCGCAGTCAGTATCGTGGCGCAGATGATCAAGTTGAAGAGGAGTCCCCCGCATGCACATGACAGCCGTCCTGCTCGCGGCAGGCCAGTCAAAGAGGATGGGACAGAGCAAGCAGCTTCTCTCCCTGGCTGACAAGCCGGTCATCCGCTGGTGCCTGGACGGGCTGCTGGCCGGCGGCGTGGATGATATTGTCGTGGTTCTCGGTCCGACCGGTCGGGAGATCGCGAATGCAATTGATGGATATTCCGTGCGGGTTGTCTGGAACACCGATCCGGACAGCGATATGGCCGGATCGGTCCGGCAGGCCATATCGGCTCTGCCGGAAAAGGCAACGGCCGTGATGATTCTCCCGGTGGATCATCCGGCGGTAAAACCGGAGACCATCAGGATCATTGCCGATACCAGCCAGAAATTTCCCGACAGGATTATTCTCCCTGTATATAAAGGGAGCCGGGGGCACCCGGTGGTCTTCCCCCGGCCGGTTATCGAAGAACTGGACACATTGCCCACTTTAAGGGATATTGTGCACAGGAGTGCTGGCAGGCTCCAGCAGATCGAAGTGGATGATGAGGGGATTCTCCTCAATCTGAATACTCCCGAAGACTTCCGCGAGATTGTGGCGCGGTTCTCGCGCTGAAACATGCAAAGCGATCAGCAGGCACCATTTAAGGGGGACGAGTGCCAGCAAGGGTGCATTTCCCGCCGCTCGTTGCGGGATGAATGAGCGAATCTGGGGAAGGAAACCTTCCGTACGGAGATTCCCCATGGTAAGCCGCAGAAGCCTCAATGACCTCTCATTTCTGCTAACGCCGATATTTAATAGATATTAATAATTATTTCAGGCAGTTACCTCGTTTGGTCTCAGGCTGCCGTTACGATGGAAGGAGACATTGACCGGATGGATGATATGGTTGGCCTTCTCTGGTCACAATTGGGTTGGCCCCTGATCAGGCTGACTTTTTTTATCTCGCTGGGGATTCTGGTCGGTAATTTCATTGAGGCCCTCAACTGGACCAGCCGAATGGCAAAGCTCTCCGCCCCGCTGATCCGGGCAGGGAATCTTTCGGACGTGAGCGGCGCAAGTTTTTCTCTGTCTTTCTTCTCGGGCGTTTCCGGCAACACCATGCTCGCTGAAGCATATGACCAGAAGCGGATCACCAAGACGGAACTGGTTCTGGGCAATCTTTTCAACAGCCTGCCGGCCTATTTTCTCCACCTGCCGACCATGTTCTTTATCACCGTGCCGCTGATCAGGGGGGCGGCAGTTGTTTATGTGGGGCTGACCTTGCTGGCCGCCTTCCTTCGGACATTTCTGGTCCTCTTTATCGGACGGTTTGTTTTGCCGAAACGGGACCGGGTCTGCATTGACTGTGAAATCCGGAGAGGAGAAAAGATCAGTGCCGAGAGTGCCTGGCGCAAGACTTTGAGTCGTTTTAAGCTGAGGATCCTCCGGGTCATGATGTTTACGGTTCCGATCTATACCTCCTTTGTCATCCTCAAGCAGTTTGCTTTTTTTGCCTGGCTGGAAGGGCTGATCGCCAGTCACCTCTCTTTTCTAACCTGGCTTCATCCGGAGAGTCTCGGGGTTATTGTTTTTCAGGTGGTTGCGGAATTTACCGCCGGGCTTGCCGCAGCAGGTGTTCTACTGGAATCGGGGACGATGAACGGTCGGGAGATCATCCTGGCCCTCCTGGTCGGCAACATTCTCTCCTCACCGGTCAGGGGGATCAGACACCAGTTCCCGGTCTATGCCGGGATATTTACCCCGAAACTAGCGCTGGAACTGATCTTTTACAGTCAGGCCTTCAGGGTCGGCAGCATGATCCTGGTGGCCTCGGGCTATTACTTTTTGGGGTGAGAATGATGGCAAGGCAAACACTCTGGGAATGCGGTACAACGTGTTTGCGGCATCCTTGTTGAAAAACGGGAAACAATTCCTACTGTAAGAAAATGATGATTGATAAGACATCTCAAGCCAGGGGCCAGGTACTCTATTTCTCCCATGGCGGCGGGCCGTTGCCGATCCTGGGTGAAGCCAGCCACCAGAAGATGGTGGAATTCATGGCCCGACTTCCGTCACAGCTCAGGAAACCAGAGGCCATTCTGGTCATCAGCGCCCACTGGGAGGAAGCCACCGCCACGGTGCTGAGTGGAGCAAATCCTCCTTTATTCTATGATTATTACGGGTTTCCGAGGGAAGCGTATAACATCGAATACCCTGCTCCGGGCAGTCCAGAACTGGCCGAGCGGATCATTGAACTGCTCGAGAACCGCAACATCCCCGCCAGGAGCGATCCAGAACGGGGATTCGACCACGGCCTTTTTATTCCCCTGATGCTGATCTTTCCGAAGGCGGATATTCCGGCCCTGCAGCTTTCTCTGCTGGACGGTCTTGATCCGGCCGCGCATATCGCCCTCGGAAGGGCGCTCCGTGAGTTGATGCGGCAAAACATTCTGGTCATCGGTTCCGGATTTTCCTTTCACAATATGCAGGAGTTTTCCATGCAGGGCCCGGACCGTTCCAACCCGGACAACGATGCTTTTCAGGACTGGCTGATCGAGGTTTGCACCGGCAACTTGCAGCAGGCCGAACGGGAAAAGCGTCTGCTCGATTGGCGGAAGGCCCCCGGTGCCCGCTATTGCCACCCCCGCGAAGAACACCTGCTGCCGCTCCATGTCTGTCTCGGTCTGGCCGGAAAACCCGCCGAAAAGGTATTTGACGACTCTATCCTCCACAAAAGGGCGGTCGCATTTCTCTGGTGAGAGGCCTTCGGAAAAATCCGGCGACACTCCGGGATTTTGCAGGGAGGCGGGATTGTCTGCACCGCGCTGCTCTTAACCGGTGAATCTCTCCCTCTTTTCAATCATGCCGGTTCCCTTGTAGGTCAGCACTGTCCTGTCGTCCTGGGTCAGCAGCCGGGAGGAATGGGTGACAATGCCGACGGCGGGGTTTGACCTTGACTCCCGCATGCTGATCGCTTTGATCTCCAGGGTGAGGAGATCGCCCGGCAGGCCGGGGCTTATGAAACGTACCTCGTCAAGACCAAGGCCGATCTCCACCGCCATCGGATACTGTTCGATGAAAAGTTTCTGGCAGATGGCCAGAAGGTGGAAACCGGAAGCGATCACCTTCCCGTATGAGGTTTTTCCGGCGTAATCGTTTGCAGTGTGCAGGGGCAGCGGGTCCCAGATGGCGGCAAACTCGATGATTCCTTCCTCGGTGAGGGCGAACGGCCCCAGACGGTCTGGCTGATTCAGGGTGATATCTTCATAATACAGGGTCATGGTCGGTTGTATCCTTCCCCGGGTGTTCATCGAAAAAAGTGAATGTCTCTCTCTTTTGCAGAGGGATACAAAAGAAATTCTGGTGACCACACAATTTCACCCAATGACTCTTCGACAAGCTCAGAGTGAGCGGAATTACTGCTAAACTGCCCATCCTGAGCTTGTCGAAGGACGGACCAATTGGTTCCTGCTGCACCTATAGATCTAAATAAAATAAACCATATCAGCTAGTGATCTTGTTCTCAGGAACATAGGCTGAGTTCCGATGGTAATCGCTAAAGAAATACATCATTCCTGTCAGCAAGAGAAGAAGTCAACTCCGAAATTCAAAATCGCGCCATAAAAAATGGTTTTCGGGATGGTTCGAAACCTCTGGGAATCCAGATGATCAATAAGTTTTGTCACTTATGCCGAGAATATTCAGTTGCTCTGAATGTTGGTTGAAAGTATTAACACCTGTAAGCTGAATGTTAAATATCCGGACTGGATCTAATATTGGCGGAAAATAAAATGCAGAAAACAATTTTAATCACCGGTGCGACCTCCGGTTTCGGCAAGGAGTGTGCACGACTGTTTGCGAGCGATGGCTGGAAACTGATCCTCACCGGCCGCAGGGCGGACCGTTTGGAGGCGTTGCAGGATGAACTGAATGCTGAATGTCATATTCTGGTTCAGGATGTCCGGGAACGGGAGGCGGTGGAGAAGGATCTCGCCGGACTGCCGGAAGGTTTCCGGGATATTGATGTGCTGGTCAATAACGCAGGTCTTGCTTTGGGCATGGGTCCGGCCCAGGAGGCAGATCTTGACCAGTGGGAGGAGATGGTCGATACCAATATCAAGGGGCTGATGTACTGCACCCGGTTTGTTCTGCCCGGGATGGTGAAGCGTGGTTCAGGGCATATTGTCAATATCGGTTCGGTTGCGGGAAATTGGCCTTATCCCGGCGGCAATGTCTACGGGGCGAGTAAGGCGTTTGTCAAACAGTTTTCAAATAATTTGAGGGCCGACGTGCTTGGCAGCGGGGTGCGGGTGACCAATATCGAACCGGGGCTTGCCGAGACCGAATTTTCCGTGGTCCGCTTCAACGGGGACGCAAAGAAAGCGGCAGAGGTCTATGCGGGGACGGAGCCGCTCACCGCAGCGGACATTGCCGAGATGGTTCACTGGGCGGTCACCCGGCCCCCCCATGTGAATGTCAACCGGATAGAGGTCATGCCGGTCTGCCAAAGCTGCGGACCTTTTGCGATAGACAGGAAGGTGTGAGGCGGGAGTCAGAAGCCGGGAGCCGGGAGCCAGGAGCCAGGAGACAGGAGCCAGGAGACAGGAGACAGGAGACAGGGGCCAGGAGCCGGGAGCCGGAAGATGGGAGTCAGAAGCTAGAAGCCGGGAGCCGGAATAAAAGGTAAAGATCGTGAAGTTCCATTCTTTCTGAATTCTGGCTTCTGGCTCCTGGCTTCAGATGTCCCGCGTGTTATACCCTTGCGCCGCATGGCGTCTCCTCTCAAAGATTTCCAGAAAGTCATTTCTCTGTCTTCTTCTCTTCCTCCAGCAGTTCTTTCATGTCCAGGGCGTGATCAAAATCGCTGATCTGCTCCGGGGTGAGCATGATGTCCTTGACGCTGAAGAGTTGCAGGCGGCATGCCTGGTTGAAAAGCCGGTTCGCCAGGAGGAGTGAGGCGATGTCGATATCCTGGATCTTGTTATCGGCAACGGCCTTCATGGTGTCGCTGACGAAGCGTTTATCGGTTTCTTCGAGATGGAGAAACGTTTTCACGAGTTCCCGGTACTGGTCTTTGCTGCCGCTAAGGGAGCGGATCCGGTTCAGGTCGTGGTAGAGCTCCATGAGTCTTTTCCGGAAAGTGTTGTACTGGGTGTTCAGGTAAAAGTTTTCCGAACTGTCAAACTCCTCCAGATCGCCCTGAATACCTTTGAAATTTTTCAGGGCGTTCATGATGTTTCGCGACGCGAAACTCAGCCGCTCCAGGGTTTTTGCCTCGGACTCTTCAAGTTTGTGCGATTGCAGGCTCGTATAAAATGAGAATATTTCACCGTGCAGCAGCTTGATGTTGTCATAGAGATCTTTCAGCTTCAATTTTCCGCCGATGTTTTTTTCAAACGGCAGGTCATGATCAAAGATCAGTTTTTCGTCCAGCCGGAGAGAGCGCAAGTTGTAAAGCTGGCACTCTTCAAGGAGGTGATAGGTCTCTTTGGCCAGTGCTTCTGTTGCCGCATCGGCCACTTCCACCGGGGTCCGGTCAAGATAGAGGGTGAGAACGGTTTTTTTATGGGGATAGATCCTGATCAGGGTCCTGGCCAGCAGGTTGATGAAGGGAAAAAAGATGATGACCCCCAGCAGATTGAACAGGGTATGGAACAGGGCAAGACCTGTCACGCTATTGTAGCCGTTCCCGAGCAGAATCCTGAGCAGCCAGTCAAAGAGATCAAGACTGATAAAGGCGATGAGGCCGGTGATGCAGTTAAAAGTCAGGTGGCTGATGCCGACAATCTTCTTGGTTCTTACTCCTTTTCCCATCGAACCGAGCAGCACGGTCACGGTGGTGCCGATATTGGCGCCGACCACCATCGCCAGCGCCATCTGGAAGTCGATCAGTCCGGAGTGCAGGGCGGTCATCACCAGGGCGATAGTGGCAGCGCTTGCCTGCATGATGGCGGTAAGGACGATGCCGACCAGCAGGTAAATCCACAGGCTGTGGACCGGCAGGGATTGCAGGTCAAATCCACTGGTAAGGCTTTCCGCGCTCCCCTTCATGTAGTCGAGGCCAAGAAAGAGAAAGCCGAGACCGATCAGGAGCCTGCTGAAGCTGAAGAATTTCGAGTCATGATCGGAAGTGATCAGGAGGATTCCGCCCAGGGCGATGATCGGCAGGGCAAAACTCTCGATCTTGATCTTGAAACCGATGAGAGCCACGATCCAGGCGGTGAAGGTGGTGCCGATATTTGCTCCCATCATAACGGCGATGGCGTTTTCCATGTTCATGACCCCGGCCCCGACGAAGGCCAGGATCATCAGGGAAACCGCGGAACTGCTCTGGAGAACGGCGGTAACAAAGGCCCCGCTGCCGACGGCGCGAAGCTTGCTCCGGGTATAGTGGGAGATCAGCTTCCTGAAGACTCGCCCGGACAGGGCCTTGATCGAATCTTCGAGCATGAACATCCCGTAGATGAAGATGCTGAGGCCTGCCAGGAGTTTCCAGAATTCGAAGTTGGTGGTCATTTGGGTCCTTTTTATTAAGAATTCAGAAGCCAGCAGTCAGGAGCAAGAATAGAGGTGTTGGGCTCTGAGAGTAAATATCTGGCCTCACCTTCTGTCTTCGATATTTTCTTCGAATCAACTGAGTATGAAAACGTACTCTCCATTATTAATCGTTATCTTAAGTCGGCCGCCATGGTTTTCTCCATAGATTTCCCAGCCGGGCTTTTCCCCGATCTTTCCTTTCAGGCAGCAGGGCGAACAGGCATTGGCGTGCCGGTTGTATCGGGAAATGACAAAAGTGTCCGGATTCTCCTGCCGGGCGATGGATTCGGCCTTTTTCTGAGCGTCTTCCCGGCCGACTTCGCCTTCAATGCTGATTTGAATCTCCTTCATACACCGCTCATATATCACTCTTTGTCAGGTCCGGCCTTGATGATTCGCGTTTCTCCGATCTTCATCGGCGGGAATTGTTCCGGATCAATGTTTCCGGCAATCAAGGCCTCACGAAGTTTGATCGGCGGATCATCGATCGGTTCCGCGGTCAGCTGGAAGGTTCCCCACTGAATGCCGAGAGACCGGCGTGCGCCGATCTCGGAATGGATCTGTACCGCTTCAGCCGGATTGATATGCATGTCCTTCATGAACCAGCGCGGCTCATAGGCGCCGATTGAGATCAGGCCGAGATCGATATCCGGATACCTGTTGCCGATTTCCTTGAACTGAAAAGGGTTGTAACCGGTGTCGCCGCTGTACCAGAGCGATCTGTCGCCGATCCTGATCAGCCAGGAAACCCACAGGGTTTTGCGGCGGCTCCAGAAGTTTCTGGCCGACCAGTGCTGCACCGGAGTTGCAGTGATGGTGGTTTGCCCGAAGCGTTTGCTGTCCCACCAGTCGAGCTCCACCACCCTGTCTGCATCGATCCCGGCGTTCACAAACCATTCTTTGAGCCGCAGGGGCACCAGCCAGAGAGGAGCCGAGCCGATCGCTTTTACCGAGGCAAGGTCGAGATGGTCGTAATGGTTGTGGGAGATGACGATATAGTCGATCCGGGGAAGATCTTGTATTCGCAAGGCCGGAGGGTGGTAACGCTTCGGTCCGGCAAAGCCGACCGGGGAGGCCCGGTCTGAGAACATGGGATCGGTCAGGATGTTGATCCCGCGGTACTGGATCAGCATGGTCGCGTGCCCGATCCAGGTCACCTGCAGTTCATTGCCGGGGGCGTTGATCTTTTCCAGGTCCGCCCTGACCACCGGCACTTTGTGGGCGTTGCTCTCATAATCGGCATACTTTTCGCCGCTGAAGTAGCGCATTTTGAAATAGTTCAGGAACCCGCGCTCTTTTTCCGGCAGATAGGGGTTTTTGAATCTCGCGCCGTCGTGGTGGGCGGGGGGTGACAAATCCTCTGTCGGCCGTTCAGCCCTGGCGCATCCGGCCGGCAAGAGGATGAACAGGACCAGGGGCAGCAGGATTTTATTTTTCATTCCGGATTCATTCATACATGTCATCTCTGTTAGTATATGATATCGGGGAAGGTGTGATATGACAATATGAGTTTGTTTTGCTGCCCGCCATGGTTTTTGGAGGAAATTGATATTTCCCGGTGGAGAGGGTACTCTTGAGATACCGGATTTTCCTGTAAATATACTCGACTGGACACTCTTTATGAAAACAGTACCCTTTGGCAAAAGCGGCCGTAATGTCTCCCGAGTCGGGATGGGCGGGGAAGGCATCCTCCGCACCTATGGCCGGGCAAAAGAGGCGGAGGAAGTAATCCGGGAGGCGGTTGACCGCGGGATAACCTATTTCGATTCGGCCAGGGTCTATTCCGATAGTGAGGTCTATTACGGCAGGGTGTGGGGAAGCGATCCCGCTTTACGGAAAGCTGTTTTCCAGACCAGTAAATCCGCAGCCCGGGACCGGGACGGCGCCAACAGCGACCTGGAGCATTCCCTGAAACGGCTTTCGACCGATTATCTTGACCTTTGGCAGATCCACGATATTCGGACGGAAGATGACCTGCTCGCGATCTCCCGGCCGGGTGGCGCCCTGGAGGCCTTTGTTGCAGCGAAAAAAGAAGGGAAGGTCCGTTTTATTGGGGTGACCGGACACCATGATCCATATATTCTTACCAGGGCGGTGGAAGAGTGGCCGATTGACAGTGTGCTGCTTCCGGTCAATCCGGTGGAGGAACTTTTGGGCGGCTTTCTGACCCATACCCTGCCGGCGGCAAGGAAAAAGGGAATGGCGGTGATCGGGATGAAGGTGCTGGGGGCATCCCATTTTATCATGCCGAAACTGCAGATCACCCCGGAACTGCTTATCCGGTTCGCCATGTCTTTTGATCTCACCCTGCCGATCATCGGCTGCTCCTCCCCTGATGAGGTGAAGACCCTGGCCGCCCTTGGCGGGGCGGAAAGGCTTGTCGATAAAGAGAAAAAAGATCTGGTTGATCTTTTCCGCCCATATGCGGCAAAGATGGCTTTCTACAGAGGCGTGATCTAGGAGTGTCGGAGATGGTTGATGAAAAAGTGGTAAAAGGTCCGAATACTGTTCCCCCGGAAGATGCATTTACGATCAGGTGCAGAAAGCTTGGCCACCTGATATCTTTTTCCTACTGCCGCCGGGAAAATAACGGGCTGCCCTGTATGAAGACACTTGACTGCTGGTATGTTTATTTCCCGGTGGAAGAATTCCTGCGTAACGAGCTCAGCCCCGAAGAATGGGCGGAAGCCTTTGCAAAACCACAAAAGCCGAAGGTGTTGTCCCTGGTTGAACTGATCGAGCAGGCGCAGAAAAGGACCGGAAAGGTTCCGGATGAAAAAAAATAAATTTATGGCCTGTTTTTGCATGATCCGGTAGTTTTGTATGGGTTTGTTTGGAGGATAATAAATAAATTCAGGTGGGGGTTGGAATATGGATCTGACTATTCGCAAAGCGACTCAGGATGACGCTGTTTTTCTTGCCCAGACTATCATGATGGCAGGCAGGCAGCATGTGGGACGGGGTATTGTCGAGCATATTCTCGGCTGCAAGGAGGCTGAATGCCAGACTTTTTTATCTCTTCTGCCGATCACCCAGAAGCCTCATCTTCTGCATCACAGCTCTTTTACGATAGCCGAGATTGGCGGCAAGGCGGTCGGCTGTCTGAGCGGCTATGATCCGAAAAAGCTTGGCTATCAGGCCCTGCATGATGCGATGCCGGAAGTGATCGCTATTCTGGGCTGGTCGGATGCGGAGCATGAAGTGGCCAAGGCCCGCACCGCAAAGTTCCTGCCATGTCTGCCGGAACAAACCGATGGTGCCTGGATGATTGATAGAGGGGGCATTCTTCCCGACCAGCGACGCAAAGGGGCTATGACCCGGCTTATCGAAACGGTCCTCGATGAAGGGAGAAGCCAGGGTTATAAGCAGGCCCAGGTCAATATTTTCATTGGCAATGAACCCGCGCTCAAGCTCCATGAGAAACTGGGCTTTTCGGTGAAGGAAGAAAAAGCCGATGAGTTCTTCGAGAAAATGATCGGCGCCCCCGGAATCATCAGTATGGTGAAAGATCTCTAAACCGGTTTCGACTGGGGGCACAGACAATCAATAACAAGGGGGAAGCGGCCTGAGTCGTCTTCCCCCTTGTTTTATCCCTATGCCGTCAGAGCGCCAGATCTTGGATCAGCAGCACTCTTCCATCCGGAAGTTCTTGCCGTCCGGGCTGATGAAATGAATGCCGTCCAGTTTCGGCAGCCCGGCGATCTTCCAGGCGATTCCGGGGTTGATGAACTGTTCGGTTACGCATTCACGCGGCTGGTTGATGTTTTTACAGACATATTGCAGCATCGGGAAAGCGTTGTACTTTTTGTAATAGGTCCGCATGAATCTGATGATCTCCATCTGTTCTGCGGTCAGTTCAGCCCTGCCTTCACGACCGGCAAGGAACAGAGCGACATCCTCGTCCCAGTCATTCTGGTCGGTGAGATATCCCTCGTCGTCGAGGCGGACTGTTTTCTTCTCATGTCTTCTGTCGTTCATGGTGCACCTCCTCTTTCAAAGCTGATCGATGTTGTTGACCAACTGGGAAACCTGAATGCCCAGAGAGACGCATTGCTTGCCGGCCAGACATTTTTCAGCTTCGTCCATTTCCAGTCTGGTCTGGAGGTGATGATGATTTTTGCTTAAATCGACCATCCAGGCCTCTTTGCCGTCGTCATATTGCACATCGAGATTGATACCGCAAGCGCCGATATCGGGGTAGATCTGGGTTATCTTGTTGCACAACTCTTTTCCATTTAACATAGCGACCTCCCATCTATCATTTCATTTATTGATATCAGTTCCTGTTAAAAATATCGTCATTTACCGGCTGAAATCAAGGCGTCAAGATCTCATCGATGGTTTCACCAGGATTCCGGATTATGGTTCTTCCCGTGACATGTGCCGTTGCAGTTTGTGCCGTCATAGGTCATCGCAATCGTTGCCGCAAACTGCACATCCGCCGGGGTCAGGGGATCCGGATACCAGTGGCCCAGAGTATCGGAACCAAAGCCCTGATGACAGGTGGCGCAGCCAAAACCCTCGCCATTCACATGCCTGTTATGCTCGCCGGAGCGATTCGGCCTGACGTTGCCGGCCGGACCATTGCCGTCCGGAGGATTGTTGTGGCAGGAGGAGCAGCTGCCCTGGACCATGAACGGGTCTGATGCCGCATGGCATACCCGGCAGGTGGTCGCGGCAGGGATCGGACTTGGGGCCGTCAGGGCATGGCAGGTCCAGCAGCGGGTGATATCGTTGATTGCATCGGCAACGTGGGCGGCAGGCAACAGCCAGTTGGGGCCGCTGATGTGCCCTGCGTGGCAGGTAAACGTGCTGCCGCTGTTGTTGGTGTAATCAGCTGTGCCGCAACTGGGGGCCGTCAGTCCGCCCCCTACAAAGGGGCTTGCGCCATGACAGGCAGAAAGCGAGCAGGAGGAAAAACCGTTGGCGTTCACGTAGGCCCGGTGATCAGTAAACGGCGATGTCCAGTTTGCGGGGTGGGCGCTGAACGGGGGGCCGTCGTAATGGCAGCTGTAGCAGCTGACCGCGCCGCCGCTTCCCGTATAATCCGTACCGTGGCAGGAGGTGCAGCCGAATGGATCGGCAACGGAAAGAGCGCCGTGGGCGGAATCCCAGCCGCTTCCGTGGACCTGGTTTTCCGTCGGCGCCTGGGCGTTTGGATCGCTGCAGGAGAAAAGTAAGGCCAGTAAAACCAAACCGGTGCCAAGCCTGCCGATATGCCGTGTGCAATTCCTCATTGTCTCCACCTCATTTCCTTTATCCATGACAGCTGGCGCAGCGTTCAGCAGCTTTCGGATTGCCGTGACACCTGAAACAGGAAGTCGGGTCGATCCGACCGTCGATCCGGTGGCGCGCCAGGTAGTCTCCACGATGCGGAGTTCGGCGATAGGTGTCGGACTGGTTTCTGATGGAGGGTTTCAATTCCACATCGGCGGCATGGCAGTCGGCGCAGAAACTCTCCCGATGACACATGCTGCAGACCTCGCTGCCCTGGTTCGCTTCAAACTTATGGTTTTCGGTAAAGTACAACGTGTGGTTGAAACGTTTGAAGGATATGCTGTCGTTCGCCGCATCGTGGCAATCAGTGCAGACCGGATTGCCCCGGGGCAGTTTTTCGGGATGTTCCCTTGGCAGCGGCTCTTTTGCGAGCGCGAAAGCAGCCGTTGCGATCAGGAATATTCCCATAAAAAAAGAGAAGAGGGGGAATGGTGATTTCATATCATTTTGCCCTCCCGGGCCATTGAGGAACGTTTTCACCCTTCGGGTACTCACTTCAGTACCCCTTTGAGGGGTATAAGTCTCGATGTCTCGTAAACTCGCTAATCGGTACGAGCAGGCGAGCTGCTCAACTGAAGCTTTTCACCCTTCGGGTATAAGTTTCGTAAGAGCAGGCTAGCTGCTCAACTGAAGCTTTAGCGAAAAACATATTTCATGACCAGCATGGTGCGGAAATCCTTATCAAAGTAAGGATCAACGCTGTAGTCGCCGGAAAGTTTGAGTTCCAGGTCGTCATCCAGGAAGCGCCCGCCCAGACTTAAGGAGGCGAACTTCGAATCGTCTTTTCCGTATATCGGGGTGTCGTAATAGATGTACATGGCCTCGCCGCTGACAAAGATCCGGCGTTTTTCCAGCAGACCGTCCCGGTAGGCGTGGAGTCTGGTCAGGAGGTATTGGTCGGCCGGGCTGTCCCCGTCCATGAAGCCGAGTTCGATACCCGACAAGGTGAATTCGTCGGGATGCCAGTTGAACAGCGATGAGTAGAGCTGGGAGGTGCCGCCCCTTTTGTCGTAGTCAAAGTTCTTGACCTTCAGTCCCAGGTTCTTTTCATCATCGATCTTCAGGATAAGTTCGCCGCCGGCCGTGGTCAGGATCTCGTCTGCGTTCCGGGCGGCGACTATGGAAAAAATGTTCACTCTTTTTGCGGAACTGACCAGGAGATCATCAAACATGAAGCGACCGCCACTCGGGCGGAATTCCAGGTTGGTCGCAAGTGTAAACCGGCCATCCAGGGAATATTCGGCAAAATCACTGGTCTCATGGTTGTAGGCGGCAAAGCCGGAGATGGTGTCCCCGCCGGGGAAGTTCAGGGAGAGATCGAGCCCGGAGCGGGTTTCATCAATACCGTCGTTGGTAACTCTTTTATAGGAAAGACCGACTTCATATTTCGATCCGAAGGCGTGGGCAATTCGCCCGCCGTAAATTGCATCACCGCTTCGCCCCTGAACGGAGGCAACCGACACCGGTGAACCTCCATACGCCGAGATGGTGGTGCCGGGAATTGTGACTTTGAACATCAGCCCGTCCACACTCTCGTTGGCGATGGCGCCGAATATGTGCTGGCGACCGAGTTTGAGCTGGAATCTGTCCGCTGGATCATGGTATTTCAGATACCCATGAAGAATGCTGCCGTCTGAATTGTCGCTGAAATAACCGCTGTCGGCAAAATCGGTCCGGCCCCAGCCGTAGAAATGCATGGAGAGACTCTTGTCTCCGGAGATGTTCAATATGTCAACATCCAGGTATTCGTAGAAAGGGTCAACCTGTTTGTCCTGGCCGGTCGCCGTGTCTCTTTCAAAAAAACGGAAGATTGATTCGGAGTGGGCGACAAGTTCAGCAGCCGGCAAGGTCTGACTGCTCAGCAGAGTCAGCGAGGATTGTGCGGTGATGAGAAAAAGGCGGAGATACCCATGATGCATCAGACTTTTTATCATTTTCATACTCCCGTACTTGATCAGTTACCCGGCTGTCCAGGTACCACATAGTAACAGTTTCTGTTACTATAAACTAACCGGCGGAATTGTCAAATCGCTTCTGTTGGAATCATGTCCCTGGACGAGAGAAGTTGGCGAAGACCTCTGTGTACTGCGGGTTTTGATGCGCTGGATTCCTGTCTCTACAAAGGTGTGTGTTGGCTGGAGAGAAGTGGCTGAATGGTGATAAATGGTAGTTAAAATAGAAACACTCTCAAGATTGTGAATCATCTCCGGGTCAATTTTTCTGCAGCTTACTGGATGCAGTCATTCCGGCGAAAACGGAATCCGGATCGAATCGGATGCCGGATCAAATCAACACCTTCATTGATTCCCGTAGCTCACTTAACCGGGGGGCTGTTCAATCAAGAATTTCCGGATTGCTGATATGGAAACGGGAGGGGGCCTGATTATGTACTTTCAGGCTCCTCCCTCCGATTGAAAAGGTTGTCCATCTTTTTTTACAGAGCGCCTGTCAGGCATTTAAACAGGACCGCTCTTATTTGATCGGTTGCGGTTCACAGAGGTCTTTGTCCGAAACCGCACCCCGGCCGCAGTCACCGCAGTAGAATTTGAACGCGCCCAATTTTGGTTTACAGAGGTGTTTCTTTAAAGGTGCGTCCATCCCGCAGCTTTCACAGACATAAATTGCCTCCGCATTGGTCGGATCACAGAGATGGCCACTTTCCGGGGAGACCTTCCCACAGGTTTTACAGGTATATGCTGTCATATCGTCCTCCTTGGTTGTCATTTATTGGAAACAGTAAGCTTCAGGCAGCCGTGAATCAATGGCGGACCGGAGATTGGCTAAAGCCGGAGAGGAAGATGACCGGAGGGTTTTCAGCGGGAGAGCAGGTTCCCCAGATACCCCATTGTTGAGGTGACACATTTGTGGACGGTTATTTTCCGACCGGTCCGCACCCCGTCGTCGAATGTATTCCTGCATATTCTGGTGCCGCGGCAGGCGGTGGTTTTCAACTTCGGGAATCGTCTGGCGACATAGCCGTCGAGACATTTATCTTCCACGAGCATCAGGGCTCTGATCTTTTCTCCGTCGCCGCCGGAAGGCAGTTTCGCATCCCACTCTTTCTTCTCGGCGGACAGTTTTTCTGCGAATCCTTTCAGCAGCCCCAGATAATAGCTGTTTTTTTCTGTTCTGGCGTGTGCCCTGAACTTGTGTTTTTCTTTTCCCCAGAGGGTTTTGAGTCTGTTCTCAAGAAAGTGGTAACAGTGTTCGGCAATGGCCACGTTTTCCGTGCTGCCCAGAATTTCAATGGTTCGGTATTTTTTGTTTTTCAAGGGATGGTAGGAGCTGGAGGTGATGATCTTGACAAAGAAGAAGTCCCGGAGGATGGCGCAGATCTGTCTCTGGTATCCTTTGATCCGGCCAGCGTTGAGGTGGATGATGGTGTAGGTGTGATTCTGTTCCCGATCACCCTGCAACAGCTCAAGATTGTACTTCCTGATCGCCTCGTTGGCCTTCTGCATGGCGAGAGACGCTTCGTTGCTGTTTGCCGATCCGGCCAGGGCCAGAAGCTTGTGTACTCTGGTGATGATCCGCCCGGCATTGTGGCTTGCCGTGCTGTTGTTCCCGGTATTCCCAAGGCTTTCCAGGCTTCCTTTGGCTTTGCGGAATCCCGGGGGCAGGCCGAGCAGGTCACAGGCTTTTCCGAACTGCTCACCGTGCGAGGTGGTGTCCGCGCTAAAGATTTCAGAGCAGATCTGATGGGCGATCTCATGTTTCAGGACATTGACCGTGGTGTCCCACGGCTGACCGATGATCAGTTCCGCGCTGAGCCGGATGGTTCTGGTCCCGGCCTGCCAGGAGCCGATGCGGCTGGTATTGCCGGTTATTTCGAAAACGGGCGGCAGAAGATCCAGTCCGTATTGCCAGCAGATGTTCTCAAATTCAAGATGAAGCTGTCTGGCCCAGAAACCGGAGTATTTATGGTGAATGCGGTCGTCCATTAAGTTGGGGTGTCCTGACGGGATGGGTTTTCGGGCAGAGTCTTCCTTCTTTCTGCCATCGCCGGAAACCATAAACCGAAAGAGTGAGGTAAACAACAAAAAGAGTTGTTTCGGCCCCCATCTCCCTGCTCATGAAGACCACGATCCAGCCGAAATTGGCAACGGACCAGAACACCCAGCAAACCGGATTCTTTTGGATGTTGCACCAGGTGCCGGTCACACTCAGCACCGCCAGGAGCCATACCCCTGAATCCGTGACGGCTTAGTGTGATCATCTGTCTCAAGTGGCAGTAATTGCATGCAAAGCTATGACTCGATGGCGGGGCGGATATTCACCCGCCGCCCTGCGGGGCGTTCGAGAGCGGCACATCCGGAGTCTTCCTTCGGTCGCTTACCTGCTGCGTTGACAACTCGTTGATATACCATATGTATAATCAACATCGTCGTCACCTCGAAGGTCTCGCCGGCTCGCTATCTGCATCTGTGCCGTTCTCGAACGCTCACGGATTCAGGATTCCATCAGGCGTTCACCAGAATGTCCCGCCTGTTGACCTTGAAAATTCCGGCGATGTCCAGGACCAGGTCGTTTAAGGAGCTGTATTCGGACTGGTCTATCAGGTCGTTGTGGCAGGTTTCCTCGCCGTTGTCATTTTCGGTGACGATAAAACCGCACCGGATAACGTTTTCAGATTCATTCCCCGCGTCGTCCAGGTACACCGTGATATTCCTGATCATAGTCCCTCCTCAATTGTTAAGAGATTGTCCGGTTGTGATCTGAGAATAGCGCGAGGGGTGGGACATCCGGCGTCCATGGCAAAAGTTTTTTTAAAAAAAATAAAAAAAATTAAGGAATCGGCAGGTCAGGTCGATTTATAATATGTAAAGGTATCGGTACGTTACATTTCATGGAGCTTATTCTGGAGAGAAAAATGGAGCGGATCATGGAACAGATTCCCGCCGTTACGCGACTTGTCAGAAAATATGATCTGCCGGATGATGCAACTGAAGAGCAGATCCTGCGGGCTGTAATGGAAAAAGGCGAAGAGCGGCTGAGCCGTGAAGCGGGCAAACTCCTTAGAATGATTATCGGTACGGGGGTGGAAGTTCGGCCGGACCCTGGTTGAAACAGAACTGTTCTGAAGTAGCGTAATTTTTTCCTGCTCTTTTCTTAACGACTCTCCCGCAGGCACCCAGGCAGGCCTTCAGGTTTATCCCTTGCAGGTTCATCCTTCGACAGGCTCAGGATGAATGGTATTTGTGAAGAGGCGCCATCACTTCCCCTCATCCTGAGCTTGTCGAAGGATGGCCCGGCGGTATCTCAATTTCTCTATAGAAGTTCCAATAGTTAAAATCGCATCAACTGTTTTTCTTGCATCCGCGAAAACACGCTGCGTTGCAGTAGTAATCAGATTCTTTTTGCCGTATTTGCTGCGATGGCTTATTCTTTGCCGAACATTCAAATCTTAACCAGGGGATTTTCCGGCAGTGAAAAAGATCATCTATATACTCGGCATGTCCTTTGGCGGGGCGCTGGGCTGGTATCTCGGCTCTCAGTTCGGCGGGATCATGACCGCTTACTTTTCAGGGGTTTTCGGCACCGCTTTCGGGATGTACTTCGGGCGGAAACTGACCCGGCACATGCCCTGAACCGCGCGGGTATTTTGAGAGCAGAAGATGTTTACCATTTCAGACACATTATCGATTCCCCTGAGCCAGATTGAGATAAGCCAGATCCGCGCCAGCGGGCCTGGTGGCCAGAATGTCAACAAGGTCTCCTCGGCGGTGCATCTCCGTTTTGATATATCGGCCTCTTCGCTGCCGGAAGCGATCCGGGAGCGGCTTTTGCACATCCGGGACCGGAGGATAAGCGCTGAGGGCGTTGTCATCATCAAGGCGCAACGCTCGAGAAGCTTCGAGGCGAACCGGGAGGACGGTCTCGGGAGATTGAGAGAGCTGATTCTCAAGGCGACGGTTGTGCAACCAAAGCGAAGGCCGACCAAACCTACGAAGGGGTCCAAAACCAAGCGACTGGACGGCAAGACCAGGCGCGGCCAGACGAAAAAACTCAGGGGAAAGGTGGTTGATTAGGGCTGGCGACTGTTGAGAGCCTACTTTCCAGGCCGGACCAGCTTTTCGATGGTCAAGCCCTGCACCAGAATGGAGAAGACCACCACCGAGTAAGTCATCACCAGAATCAGGTTCCGTTCGTCTCCCGTCGGTATCGAGAGTGCCAGCGCCACTGAAATTCCGCCACGCAGCCCCCCCCAGGTCATGATCTTGACAACATTGTCGGTAAAGTGCCTGAAAGGACGCATCATGCTGATCAAGCCGGCGATACTGATGAAGCGCCCCAGCAGGGCGACGATGATCGCCAGGGGGGCGATCCAGAGATCGGTGTGATCGAAATCGAGAATCAGCACTTCCAGTCCGATGAGGACGAAGAGCACCGCGTTCAGAATGTAGTCAGTGAGATGCCAGAACGAGTCGAGGTTGGTCCGGGTGTGTTTGCTCATGGCGAACATCCGGCCCTGGTTGCCGATCATCAGTCCGGCGACCACCATGGCCAGAGGGCCGGACAGGTGCAGGGCATTCGCCAGGGAATAGCCGCCCATGACCAGGGCCAGGGTCAGGAGCACTTCCACCTGATACTGGTCCACCGAAACCAGTAGCCGGTAGCAGAGATATCCGAGCAAGAGCCCCAGCAAGAGGCCGCCTGCCGCTTCCTGCAGAAACAGCAGGGCAATATCCGCACCATTGAGCTCATGTCCGCCGGTGGCGATCCCGAGGACGACCAGAAAAACCACCACTCCCACCCCGTCATTGAATAAAGATTCCCCGGCCACCTTGGTTTCCAGGGATTTCGGGATCCCGGCCTTTTTTAAAATTCCCATGACGGCAATGGGATCGGTGGGTGAGATGAGCGCGCCGAAGAGCAGGGCGTAGGCAAGGCTGATTTTGACCCCGAACAGGCCAAGCAGCACCCGGATTGCGGTCCCGATCAGTGCGGTTGAGATGATGACCCCGCCGGTGGCGAGCCCGAGAATGGTCCATTTCTGTTTCGCCAGATCCCCAAGGTCCACATCGAGTGCGGCGGCGAACAGAAGAAAACTGAGCATCCCCTCCATCAGGGTGTCGTGGAAATCGATTTTCGAGACAAACTGCGCCACGGTCGCCACCGCATTTACTCCCACCCCGACCAGAACCATCAGAATGATTGAGAGAGCCATGGTGATCGCCATCAGGCCGATGGCGGTCGGCAACCTGATAAAACGGTAATTAATGTAACTGAAGAGCGCTGAGACAGTGATCAGAATAGCTGTTATGTGAATGATATCCATATTATCTCAACTTTCCGACATGTCTTATGGTGTTGATTTACTGTTATAAAATGGTTCAGAGTCGTAGTGATATTCCATGATGAGAATTCAGAATTCAGAATTCAGAATTCAGAAGCCAGTAGCCAGAATGACTGATTTTTTCACCCTTCGGGTACTCACTTCAGTACCCCCTTGAGGGGTGTAAGTTTCGTTGTCTCACAAGTTCGCTTTCGCCCGGGGCATAAGTTTCGTATAAGCAGGCACGCTGCTTAACTTAACTAATCGGTACGAGCAGACAAGCTGCTCAACTTAAGCTTTTCTCCTGGCTTCTGGCTTCTGGCTCCTGGCTTCTGACTCCTGGCTACTAGTGGAACACATGCACTAACAAATCGCCGAAACCCTTTATGGTCGGGAGATGAGCCAAACTCGGAAAGTTGTGATACTAATTTTTCATCAGCTTCTTCCTGCGGTAGCGAAAGGTGTGATGGTTTAATGAAAGAAAACGGGCAGCCTGACTTTCATTGCCGTTGGCCCTGGCAAGGGCTTTCTCGATATAGTCTCTTTCAATCCCTTCAAGCAGCTCGGTGAGATTTACGCCTTCAGGGGGTAAAGAGGCGGGGCGTTCAGGGTCGGAAAGTCTCCGGTTTCTTCGACTTCCGGTCAGACCGAGATCTTCGAGGGTCAATTCAGGCCCCTCACTGATCAGAATTCCTCTTTCGACAATATTTTTCAACTCACGGATATTGCCGTGCCATGGGTGATTGCGCAGGGCTTCTTCAGCTTCCGGTGATATTCCCCTGATCTCTTTTTTGAATTTGCGGTTGAAATCGATCAGGAAAAATTTGCTGAGGCTGATGATGTCTTCCCGTCGGTCCTGCAACGAAGGAAGTTCTACTTTGATTACCCCGAGACGGTAAAAAAGATCTTCCCTGAAGGTCCCGTCGTCGATCATCTGCATGAGATTTCTGTTGGTGGCGGAGATCACCCTGGTTTTTGCCTTGCAGGAACGGGTGCCGCCGACTCTGAAATATTCGCCCGATTCCAGAAAACGCAGTAATTTTGCCTGGGTATCAAGATTCATGTCCCCGACTTCATCGAGGAAGAGAGTGCCACCGGCAGCCTCCTCAATCAGCCCTTTTTTCCCGGAACTCGACGCACCGGTAAAGGCCCCTTTTTCATAGCCGAAAAGTTCGCTTTCAATCAGTCCATTGGGGATAGAAGCGCAATTTACGGTAACCAGCCTGTTTTTGAAGTTGGGGCTTCGATAGTGGATGGTTTGGGCAATCAGCTCTTTGCCGGTGCCGGTTTCGCCGAGGATCAGAACCGGAGTATCGGTGCTTTTGGCCACTTTCTTTACGAATTCCATGATGCTCCGGAATTCCCGAGATTCGCCAATGAAACATGGAACACATTCATGCAGAGAGCTTTCCTGGAGGCTTTGAATTTCCTTCCGCAGACGTATCGAACTGAGTGCGTTTTCGATGTTGATCTCAAGGGTTTCGATGTGCAGCGGTTTCACCACATAGTCATGGGCGCCCATCTTCATGGCCGCGATCACCGGTTTCACCTCTTCAAAGGCGGTGATCATAATGACCAGAATGTCGGGGTATTTGCCTTTAATTTCACGCAACGCCTGAATCCCGTCCATTCCCGGCAAACCGATGTCGAGCAGGATCAGATCGGGCTGGTTTTTCGAGAGCGCATCGAGGGCATCCTCGGCATTGCCGAATGCGGTGATCCGGTATTGACCTTCAAGAGCAAAGAGAACCCCGTCAACTATGGTCTGGTCATCGTCAATGATAAAGAGAGAAAATATATCCATTTAAAAAATGTTCCCGGTGGGTTTCAGGGGAAGGGTGATCGTGAATTCGGCGCCCCCCAGTTCGTCGCTCTTGCCAACGGTGAGCTCTCCGCCGTGGTCCTGGACGATACGATAACATATGCTGAGACCAATTCCCAAACCGTCATTCTTGGAAGTGAAAAACGGGTCGAATATCTTGTCCCTCATGTGTTCCTTGATACCCGGGCCTGAATCAGCCACCCTGATGATAATTTTGTCATCGAGAGAGTGTGAGGTGATCAATATTTTCCTTTCGTGATCTATCCCTTCCAGAACCTGGGTCGCGTTGGTCAGAAGATTCATCAGCAGTTGCTCGAAAAGGTTCTGGTTTGAAAAACAGGGGGGGAGGTTTTCTTCCAGTCTCCTGATCACTGAAATATCACTCTTCCTGAGCGTGGTTGATGAAATATCGATCACTGTATTGATCGATTTGTTGACATCGATCTGGACCAGGTTGACCCTGCTCGGCTTTGAGAAATCGTAGACTCTTTTGACCACCGATTCGATTTTACCCGAGGCGGCTTTCAGGTTGTCGATGATCCTCGTCAGATTTTTCCGGGTTTCAGGTTCAATGTCGTCAAAACGGAGGGCCAGTCTCTCAAGGTTGGTCAGGTGGATATTCATTCCGGACAAAGGGTTGCGCAGTTCGTGGGCGATTCCCGCAGCCACCCTGCCGAGAGAGGTCATTTTGTCCTGGATGCTGACCAGGTGTTCAAGCTCTTTCCGTCGGGTGACATCTACGACGTTGCCGAGGACCGCCATTTTTTTATTATAGGAGATCACGGTCCTCTGGATGTCAAGCCAGCGCGGATTTTTATCCCGGGTGATCCCCCGCTGCAGGGTTTCGACCGTCTCCGCGTCGCCGTGGGTCGCGGCAATGATGTCCTCATTGAATTTCGCGATGTCTTCGGGGTGGATCAAATCAGCGAAATCCATGCCGCTTAATTCATCGACCGAATAGCCGAATATTCGGGCAAATCTCGGATTTGCGTAAATGATTCTGTCGTCCTGAACGATAAAGATCCCGATGATCGTGTTGTCCACGAGGGTGCTGTATTTATGCTCGGATTCTTTTAAGGCATAGGTTTTCAGCCTCCCCTCTGCAATTTCCCGCTCGAGTTTTTCATTGGCGACTGCGAGCCCGGCAGTCCTTTGTCTGACCGTTTCTTCAAGCTCTTCCTGGTTTTTCTTCAACCGGTCTTCGGCTCTATTACGCATCAGGGCCAGGGCAAAATATTCGCCCAGGCGGACAAGGGGTGCAATATCATCAAAAGTATACCCGGTACTCTTGTTTGCCGCGGCAATCTGGCCAACCAGTTCATCTCCCATGATGACCGGAACTGAGATGAAGTTTTTTATTGGTATATGCCCTGCAGGCGCTCCGGCTGAGGACTGATGGGTTTCAGGGGAATTGGTGAAAAATGGTTCCCGGGTGTTTAATGAATATCCCCAGAGTCCTCTATAAAGACCACCTTCTCCGCACTTGAAGACAATCGGCGGATCCGCCGGGTTCAGTTCGCACTGGTCACCGCGCATTTTTGAAAGAGTGTGCCCGATGAGGTCGCCGTTGGCAGGGTCGATGGAAGAGACATAAGCGAATTCACTGTATGTCAGTTGCAGCGCCTGCTCCTGAATTTTATCGGTAATGGTCTCAAGTGTGTTGCCGGGTCCGGTTAACGGCTCGAACAGTGATGAAAGGGCGGTGCTGATCCTCAACTCCCTTTCAAGCATCGCGTGGAATCTGGCTTTATTGGAGATGTCCCTGGCGACATTGATCACGCCGATGATTTCATGGTTTTCATCCAGCAGGGCGGTTTTCTTTGAATAGTAGGTTTGGGTGAAACCGTTTTCCCGCTTTTTATATTCAAAGGAAAGTGGTTCCCCTGAACGCATGACTTGGCGGTCCGTGACATCTGCCTGCATCAGGATTTCATCGGCGAGAAGATCCCTGTTTGTTTTGCCGATGAGTTCCTCGGGTTTCTTCCCCAGCGATTCTGCGGCGGCGGTATTGGCCAGAAGCCAGCGCCCTTCTGCATCCTTGACATGGATCAGATCGTCGATCCCTTCGAGGATGGCCTTCAGAAGGTTCATGTTTTGAAAGGACTTTCTTTCCAGGGCAAGAACTCTCTGGATGGTTACAAGGGCAATCATGATGGACAATAAGATCGCTGTGGCGAGATAGATCGAGCTGAATCGATCCAGTTTTGCATGGATAGTGTCTGCCTGGCTGTTGAAATCACTGGCTTTGTTGCGGGCATAGGCGGCTATTGCCTGCATCTTCTCCTCCAGCCGGTCGGCGTGGTCCGCGCAGGCGCTTGTTTTTTCCGCGATTTCTGCTTTTCTCCGGCCATCCCCGGCGAGCAGAAGGACCTCCTGTCTCAATTTTCCCCAGTCTGAAAATGATTCTCGTGTTTCGCGCGCAAGATGCAGGCCCTCTTCGCCAAGGATGGTCTGTGTAATAATATCGAGATGGCCATGAACTCTGAGTTCTAATTCATCCATTTCGGCGGAAACCTTCGCAATATCGTCGGCAGAGTCGAGAACAGCGATGCCGGTCACGCGGCGGTGGATTTGGGTGACGAGGTTTTTTCCTTCGAGCGCTGCATTTGAAACGACCAGCGGGTGTTTGTAGATCGTGGAAGCTAATCCGGACAACAAATCCGTCTGATGATAGAAATAATAGGTGATGGAAATGAAGAGCAGGATTAAAACGGTGAAACCGCCGAGCAGTTTTCTGGCGATGATCTTTTCCGGGTGGCTGGTCAAAGTATAGAGACCTGACGTGTGGTTTCGATGAAACAAGGTTGCTTACCAGAATAATTTCACATTGGGGAAGATGCTCTAAAACATTACCCAATTTTGAACAGGGTTTCTCAATTTTTTTTTTGGGTCCCGGAAAGTTATGATAAGATATCGATTTTTTCAGTTATTATAACCATCAGCATGACGGGCTCAATCAAAAAAAGGAAAAGGATTATTGATGACCAGGAGCAGGTTTTTTATCGCATTCACCATTATCGAACTGCTGGTTCTGTCGGCGTTTTATGGTTATTCGCTTCATCTCGGCAAGGAAATCCGGCTGAAAACGTTGCCGGCCAGGCAAAACCTTGTCAAGCGCCTTGGCCTCACCGATTTTGCCATCTGGACTGAAGCCAGGTACACGAGGCATCCTTCCCAGGCTGATTTCTTTTCACCATTTCAGGATTTTCCTTTGTCTCTGGACCATTTCCCCGCCGGATCGATGATCGCACCCGCCACCAATCCGGACAGAAGCTTATGAACAAGCACTTCAAAATTCTTGAATACGCCCTGTCTTCGATCGCGAGAAGGCGGTTTAAAAATATCGCGATTATCGGCGCTTTCAGCTTCACGGTATCGGCCCTGTCCACGGTCCTTTTCTTTACCGGTTCCCTGAAAACCGAGGCCGAAAACATTCTCGCCGCCGCTCCTGATCTGATGGTGCAGCGCACCCGGGCAGGCCGGCACGAACTGATCCCGGTGGATTACGCCGAGCAGATCCAAAAAATTCCCGGAGTCGGGGAAGTCACCCCCCGCTACTGGGGATATTATTATGACACTCTCACCAGGGCCAATTACACGGTCACCGGTCTGCCGGGCGGGAATACCTCGCTCAAGCTTGTCGAGGGAAGGCTTCCCGGAGCCCGGGGTGAAGTGGCGATCGGCGCGGGGGTTGCCGATATCCGGAAAAGTGAAACGGGCGGAGAGCTGATTCTTATCAACAGCCGGTTCAAGGGGGTGGTGTATGAGGTCGTCGGGGTCTTTTCATCGGAGTCCGTGCTTTTGACCAATGATCTGGTGGTTCTCGGGAATGATGATATTATCGATTTTTTTGATTTCCCGCCCGGCACGGCCACCGATATTGCCGTAAGAGTTTACAACAGCGGCGAGGTGCAGACGGTGGCCGCCAAAATCAAGAAGCTTTTTCCGGATACCAGGCCGATCACCAGGAGTGAGCTGGTCCGGACCTACGACATGGTGTTCAACTGGCGGAGCGGGATGATGATGGCGGTGTTCAGCGGGGCGATTATCGCTTTCTGCATCCTGGCCTGGGACAAAGCGACCGGGATCAGCGCCGAAGAAAAACGGGAGATCGGCATCCTGAAAGCGATCGGCTGGGACGCCTCCGATGTGCTGGCCCTGAAATTCTGGGAAGGATTCATTCTCTCGCTCACCTCTTTTCTGCTCGGGGTTACCGGCGGGTTTGTCCATGTGTATTTCACCGATTCATCGCTGCTCGCCCCGGTCATCAAAGGCTGGTCCGTCCTTTTCCCGGAATTTCACCTGACACCCCACCTCGACCTGTACCAGCTTTTCGTGCTGGGATTTCTGGTGATTACTCCTTATGTGGTGAGCACCATCATTCCGGCCTGGAAGGCGGCCATTACCGATCCGGACACTGTGATGAGGGGCTAGAAGAATGGAAAACCGGACCGTGATCCGCACTGAGGAGATCAGCAAGATTTATAACGCCGGCAAGCCCGATGAGCTTCACGCGCTGCGGGATATCTCGGTTGAGATCGAAAGAGGGCAGGTGACGGTGCTGCAGGGGCCGAGCGGTTCCGGCAAAACTTCCCTGCTCAGCCTGATCGGCTGCATGGCAAGACCCACTTCCGGGCGGATCATCGTCGACGGCAAGGATGTCGTCAAGCTTCCGGAGAGGTTTCTCACCGGGATCCGCCGGGAGAAGTTCGGTTTCATCTTCCAGCAGTTTCATCTCGTAAAGGACATCAGTGTCGAGGAAAACATCCTTTTGCCCCTCTATCCTCTTGAGATCGGCATCGGCGGCATGAAAGACCGGGCGGCGACGGTTCTGGGCAAACTCAGAATAGAGAACCGGAAACATCTCAAGGTGAAAAAACTGTCCGGCGGAGAGCAGCAGCGGGTGGCCATTGCCAGGGCGCTGATCAATGCGCCGGAGATTATCATTGCCGATGAGCCCACCGCCCACCTGGACAGAAAACTGGCCGGCGAGTTTATGGATATCCTTGCCTCCCTGCAGGATGAAGGCAAGACCATCGTCATTGCCACCCATGATCCTTTTGTCTCCGAAAATCAGCTTGTCCGGAAAGTGGTCTGTATGGAGGATGGGCGTGTAGAAAAGGTAGTTGAACGGTGATACTCCATCCGGGCGTCCTTGCCCTTGTTCTGGGCTCAATTTTTGTGTTTCTGATGACCCTGTTTGCCGCTGCAGTGGGGGGGGTGATTCTCCGGCGATGGGATCTTGACAGCAGTTCAGCGTATCAGCTGTCGCTGGAAAGAAGGACTTTCCTGATCTCGACGGTCATGAACTATGCCCTCGGCTTTCAGGCGCTTTCTCTGTTTCTGTTTCTGTATGTCGTCGAGGACATTCATCAGCTGTTTGTCGGCGCAATGTGCGCTACCGGTTCGCTCAATGCAAACCCGACCGGATGGTATGCCCTGGCCTCGAAAATCGGCGCCTTCTTCTGCTCCGGGATCTGGATCGCCCTCAATTCCGTAGACCAGAAAGCCGAGGATTATCCTCTGATCAGGCTGAAATATCGGCTGCTCTTCCTCATCGTCCCCCTTATGGCCCTGGATCTTTGGCTCCTGATCGACTATTTCATGGCGCTCGACCCGGATATCATCACCTCCTGCTGCGGTTCATTGTTCAGTGAATCAGGGAAAGGCGTCGGCAGCGATCTCGCCGCGCTGCCGGTGAAAACGTCGATGATCATTTTTTATTCGACGGCAGGCCTGTTCTTTCTATCCGGAAGTGGGAGCCTGTATGCAAAAAACGGGTGGCTCCGCTATGCATTTTCCGCTGCGGCGGTGGTTTTCTTCTTCTCTTCGCTTGCCGCCATCGTCTCCTTTGTCTCCATATACGTTTATGAACTGCCTACCCACCACTGCCCGTTTGATCTCATTCAGCAGGGATACCATTTTATCGGGTACCCTTTATATATCAGTCTGTTCGGTGCGGTGTTTTTCGGCATCCTTCCCGGATGCTTCCAACCCTTGAAAAGAAAACCTTCCCTGCAGGGCATCATCGCCGGAAGCGAAAGAAGATGGCTCTTTCAGGCTTTGGTCTGGGGCGGAGCTTTTGTCCTGCTGACAACCTGGTCGGTCATTTCCAGCAATTTGATCTATTTCCCGCATTTCCGTTGACCTTCCGACCGTTCATCCCCTGCAGGATGGTTTGTCCCGCATCCTGCAAATCCGTTGTTCTGTTTGATAATTTTTCGAAATCAAAGTTCGCAGAATTGCGAAATTGAGCCATTCAGCCAATCAGTTCTAATTCTCATTATCCGGGTGACCACCCGGCTGACCACAGCCTGTAAGTTGTAATACAAAGTGGCACATCAATTGCTACTGATACCGGGTGCAAGTGATTGTTATTTTCCTGATAGTCTTTTGTCGGCGGGATTCATAGCCGGCAACCAATCATATTTCATCCCGGCCCGGCCGGACCAGTCCGCAGGTGAGCTGCGGAGTGGGTCCCGGCGGTGGGCTTCAAATGAGGAGGAGCATCTGATCGTAAGTGCTCCAAATGATGAATTTTTGCTGAGGGGCGAAAAATGAATGGAGAAAAGCGGAAACGTATTGGTTCTATGGTCCTGCTGGGTTTGCTGGCTGTTTATTCGTATGGTTGCGGGGGCAGTTCCGATGCCGCACCTTCCCAGACGACAAACCCTACAAACCCGACAAACCCAAATCCTCCTGCTGTCGTTGCGGCACTCGACCCGACCACAATTTCCAAGTATGTGACGCCGCTGGTTATTCCACCGGTAATGAAGACCACCGGCGTGGCGAACACCTACGATATTGCCATGCGGCAGTTCAAGCAGCAGATACTGCCGCCGCCGTTCCCGGTGACCACGGTCTGGAGTTACGGCCCTGCTTCCGATCCGGTACCGGATGTTGCGCCGGCCGCGAACTCGCAGTTCAATTATCCCGCCTACACCATCGAAACCACTTCAGGGGTCCCGGTCAACGTCAAATGGCGGAACGAACTTGTTGCCATTGATCCCGTCACCGGCTTTCCGTATGCTCCCGGTTCCGGGCAGAGGAGTTTCCTGCCGCATCTTTTTGATGTCGACCAGACCCTGCACTGGGCCAATCCGCCGGCAGCAGGATGTGTCGACAACACCAACCGTACCGATTGCCGGACCCTGAATCCCGCACCCTATCTTGGCCCGGTGCCGATGATCACCCATGTCCACGGAGCTCATGTCCAGGCGCACAGTGACGGTTATCCTGAGCAGTGGTATCTGCCCGATGCCGACAATATTCCCGCCGGCTACGCCACCGAAGGGAGCGTATTTGACGATGCTCTCGGGCAACTGCCGGGCGGGAACAGCGGACAGGTGGATTTTGTCTACAGCAACGACCAGCCGGCGACCACCCTCTGGTATCATGACCACAGTCTGGGCATTACCCGCCTGAATGTTTACGCAGGCCCGGCCGGTTTCTGGCTCGTTCGCGGCGGCGCGAATTACAGTGATGCCGACGTTGATGATGGAACCACCGGAGCAGTTGCGGACGGCAACTTGCCTGGGCCTGCCCCTGTAGCCGGACAAGGGGTGGCTGCACTGAATACCCCAGGAGATCCGGTGAGAAATTCCATTCGCGAAATTCCCATCGTTATCCAGGACCGCTCTTTCCGTGAAGACGGCTCATTGCTGTACCCGGACAGCCGTATCGATTTTGACAACTATACAGGCCCCTATGTCCCTGACAGTGATATTTCCCCGATGTGGAATCCGGAAGCGTTCTTTAATGCCATGGTGGTTAACGGCACAGTCTGGCCAACCCTGGAAGTTGCTCCGGCCTTATATCGGTTCCGGTTATTGAACGGCAATGATTCCCGTTTCCTGAACCTGGCATTGTTCGAAGCGGTAGGAGATGTCCTTGGTACAGAGCATCCTTTCTATCAGATTGGTGCTGAACAGGGTTTCCTGACGGAGGTAGTCGAGGTCGTTACCGGTCAGACCACGACTTATCCTGGCGGTGTGGTAACAACTATCCCCGTTCCGCGGGAACAGCAGGCGTTGCTGATGGGACTGGCGGAACGAGCGGATGTTCTTGTCGACTTTCGCGGTCTGGCAGACGGTATCCATATCCGGATGATAAACACTGCCGCCGACTCTCCGTTTGGCGGCTTTGACAGCTCCGATCCCGATGCCGATCCTCCAGCGATGCCGGCCACTACCGGTCAGGTCATGGAATTTGTCGTCAACAGCACTCTTCTGGGTGCCCCCACCGACCCAGGAGGAGCCACTCCCGCCACCACCCCGCAGGATTTGATCCTGCCCTCCGAGGCAACTGCCGCTCCTCTGCCTGCTCCTTTGCTCGGAGATACCCGTCAGGTTTCACTGAACGAGGAAGAGTCCGGTCGGGTATGTGTGACGGTTTCGGCAACCGGTGAGATCACCGTGGTCTATGTATCTCCAACAAAACTTGATGCGGCAGCGATTACCTCCATCTGTAATACATACGGAGCGGTGCCCCAGGCTCCGGCTTCAGCATTGCTCGGGACAGTTGATCTTGCCGGACCGGACCCGCTGGGTGTGCCGCTCCAATGGACTGATAAGACGGGGGCGAGCACTCCGGTGCAGGTCAATCTCGTAAACGGCGGTACGCCATCCATTAACGTGACCGAGAATCCAACCCTGAATACGGTTGAGGACTGGGAGATCTATAACTTCACCGAGGACGCCCATCCCATCCATCTTCACCTGGTCCGCTTCCAGGTACTGGGACGACGGGAGATTGGCGGCGGACCCGGCGCCAACGGCGATCTGCAGCCATGGGAGACCGGGTTCAAGGACACCGTTATAGCGTACCCCGGAGAGATCACCACGGTGCGGGCGTTGTTCGACATAGCCGGTCTTTATGTCTGGCATTGTCATATTCTGGAACACGAGGACAATGAAATGATGCGTCCGTTCGTGGTTTCACCTTGAAATAGCTCTTGCATGAAAAGGGGTGTCACTTTACTCTGGTGATGCCCCTTTTCTCATGGCGGAATTGTATCAGAAACCAAAAAATCAGAGGAGTGGATCATTTTGAAAAATGGATATGCGGCGGTTGCTCTTGCAGCTTTATTCTTACTGCCGGGGATATGCCCGGCGGAAGAGTTGCCGGGGAAAACAGACGCCCTCAAAAATCAGGACAGGGTGAGCTACAGCATCGGGTACCAGATCGGCGGTGATCTGAAAAAGCACGGCAGGACCGTCGATGCCGCGGCCTTCCTGCAGGGAATGACGGACGCCCGTAAAGATGCCCCGGTCATGGACAGGGGTGAGATGCAGGAAGCCCTGATCGCGTTTAAAAAGAGCCTGGCAGCAGATGCCACCGACCAGTCGGGAGTCGGGCAACCCGGGCTGCCTGCACAAAATGTAAAGGCGGAACAACTTTTCCTTGAACAGAATCGGCAGCAGGAAGGTGTCGTGACCCTGGCGAGCGGCCTTCAGTATAAAATTATTAAAAAAGGCGATGGCCGGATGCCGAAACTGGAAGATACCGTCACCATTCACTACAAGGGCAACCTGATCGACGGCACCGAGTTCTATAGTACCTGGCGCAAGGGAAGCCCGCAGACGGTGCCGGTCAGCAAAAGTGTTCCCGGACTGCAGGAGGCGCTGCAGCTGATGCCGGAAGGGTCGGAATGGCAGCTTTTCATCCCCCATCATCTGGCATATGGAGAAAAGGGCCCTCTGGGTGACCGGACGGTCATCTTTGAGCTCGAACTGCTTGAAATCAAATAATTGGGAGGGAGTTACCCTTGAAACGATTACTATCTGTCGCATGTCTTTTGTTCCTGATGTTATCAGGTGTTTGTATGGCAAATGAGGGCCTTGATTTTCAGGATGAGAGTGTCCGGCTCGGCTACAGCATCGGTTTTCAGGTCGGCGGCGATTTCATCCGCCAGGGGCAGGAGATCGACCCTGAATTTGTAATGAAAGGGATCCGGGATGCCCTTGCCGGAACCGACCCTCTTTTGACCCCGCTGGAAATGAAGAATGTGCTGATCGAATTGGGTAAAAATATCGCCCGGATGGAAATGCTGAAAAAAGGCAGATGATGCGCGTGATCAGTCAATTGCGGGCATATGGTTCAGAGTCGTAGTGATATTCCAAGATGAGAAGCCAGAAGACAGAAGACAGAATTCAGAAGACAGAAGCCAGAAGCCAGTAGCCAGAAGACAGAAGCCAGAAGCCAGAAGCCAGAAGCCAGTAGCCAGAAGTCAGAAGCCAGAAGCCAGTAGCCAGTAGCCAGAAGCCAGAAGCCAGAAGCCAGAAGCCAGAAGCCAGAAGACAGAAGCCAGAAGACAGAATGACTGATTTTTTCACCCTTCGGGTACTCACTTCAGTACCCCCTTGAGTTATAATTCTCGATGTCTAGCAGGCTCGCCTTCGCCCAGGGGCATAAGTTTCGTATTCCTGGTGTGCTTTTGACGTTGCGGACAAACCTTCAAAAATAATATCTCCTCCCACCATGTGTGTTCTGTGTTCGGTTTCGCAATTTTTCTAAACCAGGGGTTATAAAATTGCGAAATTGACCGGCCACTCCCGAGTATTTTTTTCCCTCCAGGCACCGAATAACCTGAAAACAGGCATAGTTAAGAATAATACGACAAAGTGGCACAGGTGTTGCAATTCCGGTAATTGAGATAAAATCGGCGGCGGCTCCCCTGGGCAGTCTTGACTGCCTGGTTCTCCTGCCGGGAGAACAGATTCAGGTCGCCTTGCCGGCGATATAATTGAGATTGAAATTATGAATAAAAGGATACTGGTGATGGACCCTGATGATCTGGTGAGGGATTCAATGCAGCTCTTCCTTGAAGGAATGGGGTGTCGGGTGATGACTTCCGGTAATGCAGACAATGCTCTCAGGTGCCTTTCTGAAAACGAATATGATGCACTGGTCTGTGCCCGCGATCTACCGGAAATGGATGGTCTGGGGTTTATCCGGCAGATCAGGAAGCTGTATCCGAAAATGTTGAGAGTTCTTGAGTGTGACGACCGCAGCAGCATGGAGTTTTTCCGTGAGGCAAAACTGGCCGGGGCGCATGAGGTTATTCATAAGCCCTATACCGCCACCGACGTTGAGAAAGTGGTCTCAAGCCTCAACCTGAAATACTGGGTTATGGAGAATGGCGGAAAATCCGCCGGGCGATTGCTATGAATCACCTGTTCAGGCGGGTTTGTAAAGAAAAGAGACAAGTCCTTTGAATTGTCATTGAGCGTAGCATTACAACACTTCAAAGGAATTAGCAAAGGGGCGGCTTATCATGAAACACTTCTATTTGATAGTGGCGTTTTTCATCTTTCTGACGGCGATTGCGGTTACCGATGCCGGGGCTTCAGCGGGGAAATATGAGCGATCGTTGGCAAGGGTTGCCATTCCCGATGTGGTGCTGGTGAATCAGCGTGGAGAAAAGGTCCGGATCAAGTCTCTGCTGGAAGCGGATGAACCGGTCATCGTTGATTTTATCTATGCCACCTGCACCACCATCTGCCCGATTCTTTCCGCAGGTTTTGCCAATCTCCAGACAAAATACGGCCCGGAAATTGAAAATGTCCGTCTGGTTTCCATCTCCATTGATCCGGAGAACGACACGCCCAAGGTCATGCAGGAGTATCTTGGCCGCTACGAGGCGCAAGCGGGTTGGGACTTTCTGAGCGGAAGCCGGATGGATATCGATATGGTGATGAAGGCATTTGATGCCTATTTTCGTGACAAAATGGACCATCAGCCGCTGAACTTTGTCCGTTCTGTGGAGGATGGCCGGTGGCTCAGGCTTTACGGCCTGATGAGCAGCCGCGACCTGATCAATGAACTCCAGAAAATGAGGGTGAAATGAATATTTCCGTTACTACTTTGCTGGCAGGTCTTGCACGGATTGCCGTTTTCCAGGGCGTGCTCCTGTTATTGGTTGGCTGGGCTCCCTCATCCTCTGCCGCGTCCGCCGAAACGTCCTTCACTCCCGAGCAGATCCTGAGTCTCGGGGAAAAGATGTACCGCGAGGGCATTCTCCCTTCCGGCGAGCCGATGAAGGCCTTTGTTTCCGGTGACATACCCGTTTCCGGAGCTTCATTTACCTGCGTCAGCTGCCACCTGCGCAGCGGCCTCGGCTCGGTGGAAGGGGAGATCGCAACCCCGCCCACCAACGGCAGGATCCTCTATGCGCCTCGCGAGTCATATATCAAGGGCTTTGAGCATGTCCCGTCCTTTCATAACTATGCCGTTTATTTTCAGCCCCGCCCCGCCTATACCGATGAATCCCTGGCCGAGCTGATTTCCGGCGGCATCGACCCGTCCGGTCGTTCGGTAAAGCAGGTCATGCCGATTTATGATCTGGGCGACCAGGAGATGGCGATTCTGATCGCCTACCTTAAAACCCTCTCCGACCAACCGTCGCCCGGGGTGAGTGACGGGATGATCAGGTTCGCGACGGTGATTGTCGAGGGAGCCGACCCGCTGGCTGTTGAGTCGATGATTGCGCCGATTGAATTTGCCGTCAGCCGCAAAAACAGCCTGACGACCGCCTCTGAAGCCAATGACCGGGTGGGGCGCATGGGATACAACATGCTGGGTCCGGACCTTCTGAAAAAAAGGTTTTCCCTGGCCCGCTGGACCCTGAAAGGACCGGCTGACACCTGGCGCGCCCAGCTGGACGCCTACTACCAGGCAGAACCGGTGTTCGCCATTCTCGGCGGAATCTCGAACGGCGATTGGGAACCGATCCATCGTTTCTGCGAAGAGAACCGGATTCCGAACCTGCTGCCGATTGTCGATTATCCGGTATTGAGCGATACGGACTGGTACACCCTGTATCTCTCCCGCGGGGTCCGCCTGGAAGGGGAAACCGCAGCACGCTATCTTCATGGCATGTATGACCTCTTCAACGGCCGGGCGATTGTCCAGGTGAGCCGTGACAGCAGAAAGGGACAGGCTATGGCTGCCGGCTTCAATGAAATTTGGGCCGGCGCCGGGCATCCGGCCGCTGTCGAGATCATCCTGAAAGAGGGGGAGCAATTCTCCGGAGAGCGGCTGCGGAAGATCATAGCCGAACTGAAACCGGCAGCGCTCCTTGTCTGGGACGACGCTTCCGCGCTGGCCGCCTTCGAAGGGCTGGCCGATATCGCAGACCGCCCCGGGGTGATCGTGGCCTCGGGAACGGATGTCGGGAAATCCCTGTGGGAAGTTCCGGAGCAACTGCGGGATCTCCTCTATTTCACCTATCCCTACCGGCTCCCGCAGGAAGACGCGCGTTACGACATCTCGGTCAGAAAGGTATTGGTCGGAAAACCGGCGGCTGATTATGACTCGAAAATCGTCAAGCAGTCAAACATCACCAATGAACTGCTCGGCAAGGCGCTGATGGATATGCGCGGGGAATATTATCGGGACTTTTTCCTTGATGTCATCGGGATGATGCGTGATCAGTACTATCCGCTTTACGAGCGGGTAAGTTTTGGCCCGGGCCAGCGCTATGCATCCAAAGGGTGCTTTGTTGTCCAGCTTGGCAAGGGAGATCAGCCGCAACTGGAGCGCCGCAGTGAATGGGTACTGCAATGATGGTTGAACTTGAAGGAATGAGGACGCGCCGATGAAGAAGCTCAGTCTCTTGATATTGCCGATTCTCCTTTCCCTGCTGATTAGTGCAGAAGCGACAGCTGATGCGCCTGCAGGTCAGGATGAAACGGAAAAGGTGTTCATCGTCAGCGGATACCGTTATGAACCGGGCGGAGACGTCAAACAGACCGATGTCGGTCAGTCGCTCTGCGGGACGCGCTGCAACGCGCTGTCCGTAGATTATCTGAACTATACGGAGCCGGGTGGCTGGCGAATGATCAAGGTTGCCGACAAGCGGGAACTGACGGTTGATCTGAACAACCCCTTTCTGGCCGGGGAATGTATCTGTGTTGCTGATGAATATATCGTCAAGGTCAACGAATTGTACCTGTCGAGTAAGACCCCACGGGGCAAGGAGGTAAGATGACAAATCAAATGAAGTATCTAATGACGGGGTTTTTGTTTGTGCTCCTGGTTGCGGCGCTGGCCTGGATGGTGCCCGGGGAAAGAAAGCCTGTTTCCTCTTCTGCTCCAGCCGTACCTGCAGTTGCCGGGAAGGAAGTCGCCGGACAGTTGAAGAAGAATTCGCTGCAGACTTCCACCCGGTCCCGGCCTGACACGGCGTCCCGGACCTCCCCGGTTGGAACGGCTGTATCCCAGGCGCAGCTGGACCTGGTGAAAAAAAGGGAGGAAGCGCGGATCCGGCGCGATGAGATGCTGGCCGTGAGGGCCCAGACGATCAACCGGCTTGGACCCGGCAATACAGGGGAATAACCGCAGCAGTGACTTGGCTATGTCTGCGTGATTTTTATAGATTCAGTTTCATAGGGACACTGAGTTATCTAAAAATGCTAGAGGGGCAAAAATTATGAAAAGAAAAAATTTCCGTTTTATCATGACCGCTTCATTGTCGGTCATGGCTTCCTTTCTGGGGGCGGGGACGGCAGGGGCGTATCTGAGCCCGAGCAACCCTGCTGTTTTGACAGTCGATCCCGCCCAGATCGAGCATATGGATCCGAGCTACCTTGCCGATTTTACAGCAACTGCGGATTCGACCTACGTTATCGGACCGGGAAGTATTCCGGACTATCTGACGAGTCCCAACTGGGCCTACAGCCCACCGTTGCGGAAATTCGTCGACACACTCCCGTTGCTCGGCACCGCCGACTCAAACAACCTGGGGCAGTACATTCCGGTGGCCGTACCGGATGTGACCTCCTATCCCGGCTCTGACTACTATGAGATCGAGTTGCGGCAGCACACGGAAAAGATGCATTCCGATCTGCCGGTTACGACCTTGCGCGAGTATATGCAGGTCAACAGGGGGACTGATACATCGGGATGTACTGTACCTGATCCGGCCAATCCCCTTGGCACTGACTGTGTCGGCGCTGCTGAAGGCGCTGCCGGTGCAGGTCTTACCGGCGGTGATAATACGGTTCTGGTCCAGACCGAGCCGCATTATCTCGGGCCGATCATTATTGCCGAGAAAGACCGGCCGGTAAGGGTCAAATTTATCAACAAACTTCCTACCGGAGCAGGCGGGAATCTTTTTGTCCCGGTTGATACCTCGATCATGGGCGCCGGTCCTTATGAAATCGATTACGATCCGGTGACTCTGGAGCCCAAGGCCCTGACGGCGGGTGATTTCACCCAGAACCGCGGTCTTCTCCATCTCCATGGCGGACGTACCCCCTGGATCAGTGACGGGACGCCCCATCAATGGATCACTCCTGCAGGCGAGGTGACCGATTACCCCACCGGCGTGAGTGTGGAGAACGTACCCGACATGCCGGACCCCGGCCCTGGCGCCCAGACGTACTACTGGACCAACCAGCAGAGTTCCAGAATGATGTTTTATCATGATCATGCCTGGGGCATTACCCGCCTCAATGTCTATGTCGGCGAGGCTGCCGGGTACCTGATTCGTGAGCAGGCCGAGCGTGATCTGATTGCTGCGGGGACCATTCCTGCCGCCGAGATTCCGCTGGTCATTCAGGACAAAACATTTGTTGACGCCAGTGAAATCGCGAAAACCGACCCGACCTGGGCCTGGGGAACAAATCCCTGGGACGGCACCCCCGGTAAAGCCATGACCCCGGTCGAAGGTGACCTCTGGTGGCCGCATGTGTACATGCCGGCCCAGAACCCCTTTGACTTCAGCGGTATTGCTCCGATGGGGCGCTGGGCGTACGGCCCGTATTTCTGGCCGGCGACCAACAACTTTTTCCAGCCGATCCCGAATCCTTATTACGATCCGGCCTGTGATCCCGCCCTTCCGGATACTCCGGGAAGCTTCGGCGGTTTCTGCCAGGCTCCGGAAATCCCCAGTTCTCCAAACCCTTCATGGGGTGCGGAAGCGTTTATGGACACTCCGACAGTCAACGGCACCGCATATCCGGTGCTGAATGTTGATGCCCAGGCGTATCGGTTCAGGATTCTGAACGCAGCCCATGACCGGTTCTTTAACCTGCAGATGTACATTGCCGACGACAATCCGCCGGTGCCCGTCAATACTCCTGAGTTTCCGCCGAACGTTCTTGATCCCGCATTCTCCGGTGCGGGTTATACCGGTACTTTGGCAAATGCCCTGGCCACCGGGACCGAGGTCAGGATGGTTCCCGCAACCGGCGAAGCTGTCAGCATTGCACCTCCCGGCGGAACCATTCTGTCCAGACCGGCTACCTGGCCTGCAGATGGTCGAGATGGCGGAGTGCCTGACTGGAGCTGGGTCGGACCCGAGTGGGTCATGATCGGCAGCGAGGGCGGATTCCTGCCGAAGCCGGTAGTGATTCCAAACAATCCCGTAGACTGGAATGTTGACGTGACCACCTTTAACGCCGGGAATGTCAATACCGGTTCGCTGATCCTCGGACCGGCGGAAAGGGCGGATGTGATTGTCGACTTCTCTGCCTATGCCGGCAAGACCTTGATTCTGTATAACGATGCTCCGGCTCCCTGGCCGGCCCTTGACCCGCATTACGATTATTACACGGATGCACCGGACAATCGCGCAATGGGCGGCTTTGACACCACTCCGGTGGGATTCGGGCCGAACACCCGGACGATTATGCAGATCAAGGTTTCCAATACTGCAGGTCCCGGTCTGAATATGGCCAACCTGGTCGAGGCCTTCGATCCGGCAGACGGCACATCTCCAGGTGTATTCCGCAATGTCCATGATCCGATTATTGCCGGTCAGGGTGACATGAATTCAAGTGGAGATCCCGCGCTGTACGAAGCGTTTGCCTTCGAAGGCACTGGTTTCAGCGCCTATAACGACAACTGGAACACGACCTTCCCGACATCCTATCCCAATTGGGGTATTGCCCGGATTAATGACAAGAACATTTCCTTCTTCAATCCGCAGCTTGGTGCGGTTCAGACCGTAACCATGAAGGCGAAGGCGATTCAGGACGAGCAGGGTGAAACCTTTGACGAATTCGGCAGGATGCGGGCCGGCCTTGGTCTGACCCAGGAGAATCCGGGGGCGGGGCAGGTCAACTTTATCCTCCAGTCCTACAGTGATCCTTCTTCTGAAGTGTTGAATGAAGATGAGGTCCAGGTCTGGAAGATTACCCACAACGGTGTTGATACCCATCCGGTCCATTTCCACCTTTTCGATGTCCAGGTGTTGAACCGGGTAGGTTGGGACGGTTTCCTCCGTCTGCCCGACCCGACCGAGATTGGCTGGAAAGACACGGTCCGGATCAGCCCGCTGGAAGATACCATCGTTGCCCTGAAGCCGGTGACCCCGTCGATGAAATTCGGTGTCCCGGAGAGCTACCGACCCTTGAATCCTGCGCGGCCGATAGGCGACACCACTGCATTGTCTCCGATTGATCCGGTTACCGGGCAGGCCTGGGCGACTCCAAACCTCAATCGTTTCATGAATCTCGACTGGGAATACGTCTGGCACTGCCATATCCTCAGCCATGAGGAGAACGACATGATGCGCCCGATCAGCCTCCAGTTTGCCGAGCTTCTTCCGGGAACGGTCCTTGATGTGGCAGCAACCCCAAGTGGGGCGGACAATGTCCTGACCTGGACCGACCCGACCCCTGAAGCAGATCCAGGCACACTCGGAAATCATGCCAATGAGGTTGCCTTCCGGATTGATCGTTCCGTCAATGGCGGCGCGTTCACCTTCCTTGGCTTCACACTGGCCAACGCAACCACCTATACTGATACGGCAGCTCCTGCCGGCAGCAGATACCATGTCTTCGCCGTCAATGCCGCCGGCTCTTCAGTATTGCCGATGGGTGATATTGTGAGAGGCCTTTTCAACAATGGCACATGGACCCTGGACTCAAACGGTAACGATGTGCTTGATGCGGGTGTTGATACAACCTTCACCTTCGGTCTCGCCACCGACAAACCCATCTTCGGTGATTGGGACGGTGACGGAACCGTCGAAGTCGGCGTATTCCGCAACGGTACCTGGTATCTTGACACAAACGGTAACAATGTATTGGAACCGGGAATCGATGTGTCTTTCAGGTACGGTATTTACACCGACTTGCCTGTTACCGGCGATTGGAACAACGATAATATTACGGATGTTGGTTTGTTCCGTAACGGAACCTGGGTGCTTGATTCCAACGGCGACCGTATTTGGAATTCTGGGACTGATGCCGTGTTCAGGTTCGGTTTGACCACCGACACACCTGTTACCGGTGATTGGAATGGCGATGGAATCACCGATATCGGTGTATTCCGTAACGGTACCTGGGCTCTTGATTCTGACGGAAACCACATTTGGAATGGTGGAAGCGATGCGTTGGTCAAGTTCGGTATTTCTACCGACAAACCCGTTACCGGCGATTGGAACAACGATGGGACCACCGAAATCGGCACCTATCGTAACGGCACCTGGTATCTCGACATGGATGGGAATAACGCATGGAATGCCGGGACTGACAGGGTGCTTACTTACGGAACAGCCGGCGATACACCACTTTCCCTGGCTCCGTAATCTAACAACAATACAATAAATTCAACCCAAGCCCGGGACGCTATCAACTGGCGTCCCGGGCTTTTCTTTTTCAACGAACTCTGTTTGATTTTCAGGTTGTCATTTTGCCTTGAATTGAAGTGACCGGAGGAGTCCCACCCTGTTGTCCCACACTCTTGCCGATGGTCAGCGGATCATGTTATTGTTGTTGATGCAAAAGCCCAAGAAGAGAATTCCTGCCTTATGAGGAGCAATGAAAATATCTTGAAAGCGGATGGCCGCAAGGTCGGTATCACCAATCAATCTCTCTCAAAGCGCATAACAGCCAATTTTGTTTGGTCAATCTTGAGTGAGGCGACTGCCAAAGGGGTATTTTTCGTTACCAATATATATCTTGCCAGATCACTCGGAGTTTCCGGTTTTGGGGTCTTTGCACTGGCCCAGACGATCACCTATTATTTCTGGTTTGCAGTCAATCTCGGCGTCGATATGTACGGAATTCGAGAGATTGCCAGAAACAGGACCGACTCCAGCCGGATAATTAATCCGCTTTTCACCTTGAGAGTAACGTCAGGCGCGGTGTTTTTTCTGATTTATGCCGCATCTGTTGCACTTGTCGATATGCCCCCGGAGCATAGAGTTGCTTTTATCGGATGCGGTTTTTATCTGTTCACCCAGTCCCTATATTCCGACTGGGTGTTCAAGGGCATTGAGAAATTCAAATATATTGCCTACGGGAGTTTTGCCTCATCGGGGATTTTTCTGATCGCTGTTTTTTTTCTCGTCAGAGGCGAAAACGATCTGGGCAGGGCCGCATTTGCCTGGTCGGCAGCCGGCCTCTTCGGCTCTATTATCCTGCTCTATATCCTGCCCGGGAAAACCGGGATAACCATCAAGCCTGATTTCAACTTCCGTGTCTGGTCCTCACATATCAGGGAATCAATATATCTCTCCATATCGAGCGCGCTCCTGACTGTTTATCGATATCTGTCGGTACTATTAATAAGCTTTTTCTTTACCCCGTTTGAAGTGGGGATTTTCATGGCTCCCTATAGGGCCATACTTGCCGTGGGCACGGCGGGAGTGATGCTTCCGATGGCTTTTTACCCGGCGCTGTCCGAAATGTACATCAGGGACAGAATGGGCTTCAGGAAAACCCAGACCAACCTGCACTGGATTATGTGTGCCATGGGAATTCCCTTTGCCGGGGTGGGGATGTTCTTCGGTGAAGAGATTGTTCTGGCTCTCTTCGGAAGCAGTTACGAGGCCAGCGTTCTGGCCTTCAGGTTACTCGTCTGGTTGATACCTCTGTTTTTTTTACGACACAGTTATGGGTTTGTTCTTATCGCCGCAGGACATCAGAGATTGCATAATATTGCAGTGCTGGCCGGAGTGGTGTGTATGGCGGTCACGGGCATTATCTTGATCCCGATGTACAGCGTTATCGGCGGTGCTCTAGCTCTCCTTTTTTCGGAGCTGTCTATTCTCGTGGCTATCGTGATATTTGTAATCAAGAGGGTTTGGAAGGGGTCGCAGGAAAGTTTTGCAACGAACGAGGCGTCTGATACGGAATGATCGTTTTGAGGCAGGGAATGAAAAAGAAACTTTGTATTCTCCTGAAATCTCTGCCGACTGGCGGAGTTGAAAAAATGATGCTTAACCTGGCAGAGGGTGTGGCTGAAAGGAACTACCAGGTCGAGATCGTGTTGTTTGAATGTACGGGTTCCCATATTGCCTCAATTCCTGAATCGGTAAATCTGCTCGGATTGATGCCGGAAGGGAAGAAGCGGGGGGTGAGAAAACTATTTGCTGTAGCAAAGGCCTTCCGGCAGTATGTAAGGAAGAACAGACCCGACGTGGTCATCTCCGCCAAGGAGCAGGCAAATCTCGTAAATGTCCTCTTCAGGTTGCTTTGCCGGAACAGTTATCGTTCGGTTATAACCAGGCATGTGCCCCTGGATGGTGGACTGGTCGGTACGGATGCCAAACCTTTTGTCATCTGGCTCTACAGGCATATTTTATGGAGGGCGGATCGAATCGTTGCCGTTTCCGAAGGTATTGCCGGAGAAATTCGATCAATGATCCCGGCTCATGCGGCAGACCATGTTTCGGTTATCTGTAACCCCGTAATTGACAGCTCGGTATTTGAGAAGGCCTCACAGACGCTCGACGAGCAGTGGCTCGAGGACAAAAAAGTTCCGTTGATGGTGGCATCGGGCAGGCTTTCTCATCAAAAAGGGTTTGATATATTGTTGGAGGCGGTGTCGATCCTCAGGGAAAAAATGGTGGTGAAGCTTCTGATTTTGGGCGAAGGTGAGATGCGCGAGCGGTTAATGGACGATATTTCGCGGCTGTCACTTGAAGAGGATGTGAGGTTGGTGGGATTCAAAGTGAATCCTTACCCATATTACAAGAATGCAGATGTCTTTGTGATGTCGTCCAGGTGGGAGGGTCAGCCACTTGCGCTAATCGAGGCCCTTGCCATGGGAACACGAGTTGTTTCCACAGACTGCAGAACCGGGCCAAGAGAGATATTACAAGGTGGCAGGCTCGGCGTCCTGGTGCCAAGCGAAGACCCGCGAGCACTTGCGGAAGGGATAGAGGCGGCTCTCCGGAACCCTGCGAATAAAAATTTATTGAACATGCATAGCGAAACGCATTCCCCGCAGCTTGCTGCGGAGAGCTTCAATGAGACAGAGCATAACATTCAGCAATACACGATCCCAGCGGCGAGTGCGGAATATGACAAACTGTTTTGTCGCCTTCTGGGTGTTTCGGATTAGCGTAAACGTGCCCAATTGAACACGGAGATGAAAAGTCTTCTGAACTTCAAACGAATTACTTTGATATGCCGCATGAGCCCGGAACTGTAATCGAATCCTTGAGGAATATTTTGTGAGTGCGGATGAATGTAAATCGGGTGTGTTGCCCAACCTGCTTCTCGGTGGGCCGGGGCGTACGGGAACAACATCCTTGTTCGCATATTTGTCGAGTCATCCATTGGTCTGCGGTTCGCAAAAGAAAGAAACCGGTTATTTTCTCAACCCGCTTTTTAACCAGCCCCTTGCTCCAATAGAAACCTACACAAAATTATTTGCAGGTTTTACCGGTCAAAAGTACGTACTGGAGGCGACCCCTGCGTATCTGCTTGGGGGGAGAAAGGTTGCGGACGCGATAAAAAAGGTGCTTGGGGACTTCAGGGTTGTATTCATCCTCCGAGATCCTGTAGAGCGATATATTTCCGGGTACTGGCATATCCGGAGTAAAGTCTTGCAGGACGAATCTTTGACATGCGATGATTATCTCACCCGCTCACTCGGGGTTACCATTGAATCGCTTCAGGGTTTCGACGATCTCCACTATGCAATTCTTGTGGAGGGAAAGTATGCTGACTACCTTGAGCAGTGGTACGAGGTTGCGGGCGAGGATAGCATCTATATCATGTTTTATGATGATCTTGTCAGGGATCAGCCTGAAACTTTGAGGGAACTGCTTGCCTGGCTCCATCTTCCCCCTGAGGGGATAGCTGAAAGGATGCCGCATTCCAATAAAGCGCTACAGGTACGATCCAGCACGATGCAACAGCTCGCGAGGGCAATTGTCAAAAATGGCGAGCCGTTTCTGCTCAGACACCCAAACTTAAAGCGTGCTTTAAGTGAAATTTATTATGCGGTAAATTCAAAAGGTAAGAGGGAGACCTGCCCTCCACGAATTCGGAGTTATCTTGAGGATTATTACAGAGAGCCGAACAGAAGACTTGGGGTTTTATTGCGGGAGAAAAACACTCCACAGTTGCCGGGTTGGCTGGTGGAGTATTAGGGGAGAGATATGAAAGCAACGTTCAATTTTTCCAAGGTTTTTCTCTTTCTTTCTTTTGCAGTCTGGCTCTCTCCGATCGGTTCCGTAGAGGATGCGCAGGGGCTTGATCTGGCGACTGGGGGCAATATAGTGGACGCGGGTAGTTATACCTCATTTTCCTCGGCAATTGACGCAATCGGCGGCAGAAGGTCGACCCTTCTTATCAATAATCAGACTATTGTTCTGGAAGACAAGACGGTTCCTCAAAATGTCGGGCTGATGTTCCTGAATGGTGGAGAACTCGATGTTCGTTCTGGAGTGAAGGTCGCTATCAATGGGCCTTTGGACGCTGGCCTTTACCAGATATTCAGCGGCACAGGTTCGGTCAGTATAGGTCAGAGGTCTGTAAAGGAAGTGCATCCTGAATGGTGGGGGGCGGTTGCCGATAATCTGACAGATGCAGGACCGGCGATTCAGAAATCCATCGATGCATCACCCGAAGGTTCTGTTATCAGATTTGGTGGTGGCACGTACCTGACGTCTGCCAAGATCGTATTTGGTCCCGATCGCTCTTATATTGGCGACTCCCACAGCGGAAGTGGCACCGTAATTAAACAGATGGACAGCTCGAATATCTCTGGGGCGATCTTCGTCTCCTCGGGCTGGGTGAAGAATGGGGTTTTTGCCGATAACAGGGTGATTTTCCGTGATCTCCTTATCCATGGCAACAAGGAAAACAACAAAAACGCCCAAACCCATGGTGTACTCAGTATGAACTATTATTCTGTTTTTGAAAATATTACGGTTTTCGGAACAACGGGTGACGGCATAAGATTTACAGACCAGAACAGTGTTGGAGCCACAATCAAGAAAACTGCAGTTGGCAATAAGGTCATCCATTGCAAGTTTATCAAATGCGGTGGCTCAGGCATCAGGGGAGATGACCACGGAAGTATTCTCACTGACGGCTACCTTATCGATAACGAAATCGGCTCCTGTGGCGAATACGGTATTTATATAGCCCGAGGCGCGGGCTGGAAGGCTCTGGGAAACTACATCTATGGAGCAGGTCTTGACGGGATATTTTTCGGTCGAGGGTGGAATAGTCAGATATTAGGTAACACGATAGATAACTTCGGGTTGAATTCTACCGGAGGAGTTGCCTCCGGTATAGTTATTGGCGCAATCAGCGACAATGTCCCATGTCTTATAAACGACAATATCATCAGCCTTCCCCGAAAGATTGAAGGTAAAATTTATCGAGGCATATCGGTGACTTCCGGCTGGGGGGTGACAATGGCTGAAGTAATTGTCGGGAATAACATAGCCAGATTCCCCGGATCCGGAACATTCTTTGGGGCAGGAGGCAATGGCGGAGGGTCTATCCATCTTACAGGCAACAAAGTGAGTGGCGCAGAGATCGCAATATCCAGATCGGGTGACAAAGTATTGATTGTTCATAGCGGCAACAGCTTTGACCTAACCTTTGAGTTGTTTGCTGACGGAGATTCAACTCCCAGCGTACTGAACGGAGCTCATTTCAGAGTTGCGAACAGGCAGGAGACAATAATCACCGGTTTTGACGACGGCTTTGAAGGGCAACGGATTATGGTTGTTTTCGACAGTGCGAAAACGACCTTGGATTTTGCGCAAACCTCATTAAGGGGTAACAGTGGCGTTGCCTGGGTGCCCAATCCCGGAGATTTCATGGAATGTGTTTTCAGCGGGTCAGTCTGGAACTGTTTTACTGGTAAAAGCAAATAATGTTCAGTGTTAAAAATTCGAAGATTAACTTCAATGTCCATGTTCTCTTCTGGTTTCTTCTCACCCTGTATCCATCTGTGATGTCTCTTGCAGGAAGCACCTCTCTGGCCCAACGAGTCATGCATGTGTTTTTTTTCGTTTTTTTCTCAGTTGCTATCGTATTCTTTCAGAGGCAACCCTGTGTTGAGCGTAAGTATCTAGATTGTTTCTTGATATACCTTTTGTTGACATTAGCTTATTACGGTGTGGTCACTCTCGCGCATTCCGGCAATTTACAGATGTCGGATCTCGTGGATCTGGCCAGGCCAATCGTTTATTTCTGCTACTTTGTTTTTCCTCTTTTTTTCCCTCTTGACGAGATGCAATTCAGGAAATTTTTCAAATATTTATTAATCTTTTGCATGATACAAATCGCCTTTTCTTCCCTTGTTTATTTCGACTGCTTCTGGCCTCTGGTGAATATTTATAAAGGACGAATGAGCGACGATATTCAGCTCTTTCATTTCTTCCGCTGGTCTGGAACCTTTGGTTATCCTGCCGACTTTTCCTTTTTCCTGTCGTTTTTCATATATTTCCTGTTTCTTTCTCTCCGTTACAGGCTTTTTGGCAAATGGAGGATTGTTGCGGGATTGCTTCTAATGACAACAGCGTTAATCCTGACGCTGTCCAGAGGCGGGCTTGTGACCGTTGCGGTGATGCTTGCGGTGGCTTCTTTTATGTATAAGCGAGGGAGGGGCTTACTGTATTACACTTTCATTGCTCTTATGTCCGGACTCGTCGTATATCTCGCTCTCAATTTTATTGAGGGTCAAAAATTTAATTTCGCTTACGTGTCTAAACTTTATGAGGAAGGAGTTGAGGCCCCCTCTGCTTCTCACAGAGTTATTGAACTCAAACTGGCATGGCACATCATGCTTGAGAACTTCCCGATCGGGATAGGTCCCAACAGAGGAGAAATCGGCAAGGTGCTGCCGGTCATTGAAACGAGTTACGGACATTATCTGATCAAGTGGGGGGTTCTCGGATGGCTCCTGTATATGGTATCTGTTCTTTATACGGGGAGATTGTCTTACAGGATTTGGAAAACTCATGCAGACAGATATGTCGCCACTTTTGCCGGAGCGATGTTTCTCCTTATTATATCCGTCCCCCTGGTTTTCGGGTTTTCGTCGGCTATCACCGACCGATATAAAGTATTGCCATTTTATTATGTGATGTTGGGTTATCTGGTGATGCTCGCTGCAAATAACAGGAAGAGGCTGCAATCGAGTCTTTTTTCCCGGCACCATCACGGGTAGTTTAGAGTTTCTTGAAGGTTTTTCTGATAACAGATTACGTTCGCCACAAATAGGGATTTCATATTGAAAATGGACAAGACACTCAGGATTCTCGATATAAACATCCATAACCTTTCGTATGTGGAGGTTCTGGAAAAGGTGGAAGAGTTTATCCGGTCCGGACAGTCTCATATTATGGTCTGCGCGAATCCCGAGATGGTTTTGTACGCGCGGAGGAAACCGGAATATCGGGATTTTATCAATAGGGCAGATCTCGTTACTCCCGATGGGGTGGGTCTCCTGCTGGCAGCCCGGGTTTTGGGACATCCTTTAAAAGAGCGGGTAACCGGCACGGATTTGTCTGAATCTTTCGGGCGGCTCTCCGCGGAAAAAGGATACTCAATGTACTTTCTTGGTGGCGAACCGGGAATAGCAGAGGAGGCAGCATCCAGCCTGGCCAATCGGTATCCTGGCGTCAACATTGTCGGGATACACCATGGATTTTTCTCCAGCGACGACGAAAAGGAAATCGTTGCGGATATCAAGAACAAAAAGCCGGACATCCTGATGGTGTGTCTCGGTATGTACATACAGGAGATGTGGATTCAGAAATATTTCCGGGAATTGAATGTCCCTGTCTGTCTGGGCAATGGCGGTGCGCTCGATTTTGTTGCCGGGAAAAGGCGGAGGGCACCGAAATGGTTGATGGGGCTGGGGCTGGAATGGTTGTTTCGCCTTATTCAGGACCCGTCATGGGCGAGAATAAAGAGACAGATGACCTTGCCTCTGTTCGTGTTCAAAGTACTGCTTCAAAAGGCTGGATTTAGATGAAAGTGTTAAATGAAAACAAACGAAGGTGGGGGGGGACTATTCAGGATTTCTCTCCGCCCAAGTTGAAAAGGAAGGTCTGATGGGTACGATTAATTATACGGGACAAGAAGGGGATCAATACCACCGGCTGAGACATGGCGAGATCTTCGGAAATGAAGATCTCATAACGGCCTGGGGAAGGTATGCCCAAGCGACGTATCTCAGCGAGGTGACCTCCGCTCACAAGGTGCTGGAAATCGGGGCCGGAACGGGTATCAACCTGAGTAGCGTCAACAAGTTGGCCGACGTGGTTGCCGTTGAGCCGGCTGAAGAGGCCAGGGAGCATTGCCGAAAGCTCGGGATAAAAGCTGTTTCATCCCTGGACGATTTGCCCACCGACGTCCGCTTTGACTATATCCTGATGCGCCACGTCCTGGAACACACCAATGAGCCCCGCCAGTTTCTGGTTACTGTTCGCAATATGTTGGCCCAAGGGGGAAAGCTGGTGCTGGTTCTGCCGGTTGAATCGCCTTACAAGAAAATCGACCCGGGAGACATAGACCACCACCTGTACTGCTGGAACCGGCAGACGATTGGGAACCTTTTGACTTCCTTGGGCTACCGTGTGACGGAGGCGAGAATTAACCGATATAACGGCAGGAGGATTTTCCTGCCTGTATTTAAGTTTTTCGGGGTGGGGGTTTATGGCAAGCTGCTTTCCATTCTGGGAACGATTATCCCTCACTCCGAGATAATTGTGGTGGCGGAGGAGAAGGGAGAGGGTGGTCCGTAATTACTACTTCTATAAAACTTCTACCAGAAAGCCCTTACTCCCAATAGAACTATTGCAACCTGCAGGCAGGCGATCAGTTTGGTGTTTCTTCGCACCTGTCGGCGCAGCATCATTTTTGCTCCTGCCAGAATCGGGATCGAGAGTACGCACGCGATCACTAGGTTCTGCTGGATATTGGGATCCAGCTCCAGCATCCGCCCCCAGAGCAGGGGAATACACCAGGAAATGACAATCAGTAAAAGTTCAAAACTGGTCGGCAGGATAACCTTGTAGCGACGGTTGTATGCGACCCGGCAGATGACCCAGAAAAGAGACAGGATGCTGAGGCAGGTTAGGTAATAATGGATCCAGAGCGGATGGTTGGGGTTGAAGATGTAGAGGAGCAAAAGTGAGAACAGGGAGAGGAAGATCAGGGAATGGGCCATCCCGGTGTCATTTTTGCCGCCATTCCAGGGATAAAGGGTCAGGACAAATATTGCTACCGCCGCGCTGAAAAGCCCGAAAGGCTTTGTTACGGGCGGGAGAAAGAACACGGGAAGAACAAGTGACAGGGCGAGGATATATGGCGGGTATTGATCGTTTTTCCCGATCCACCTGATAAGTTTGAAGCGAAAAGACCGTTTCGATACACGAGTTCTGGTTGCCGGGGTTTTCCTCGCAAAAGAGACAGCTTTCTTCTCAAGCAGGAACAATCCCGTGTAAAACACCAGATAGACTGCGAACAATAAGTAGAATTGAACCCATTCCTGCCGGTCCTTGAGCCACCAGCCGATCATCCCGAGCCCGAACAGCGCCCCGTAGATAATCGTGACCGTCATTGAGTGCGTGAAGCCAAGCGCTAGCAGGCGATGATGGAGGTGCGTTTTATCCGGCCGGACCGGACTCTTCCCGTCAAGCAGCCGTTTGACCATAACGTAAAGAGTATCCGCTACCGGCAGACTTAAAAACCAGAAGAGGGTGATCGGCTGGATCTGCTGCCCGGCGGGGTTCTCCTGGACCATTGCGACCGCAATGCAGGCCAGGGAAAACCCGAGGAGCAGGCTGCCGGAATCTCCCATGAATAATTTTGCCGGGTAGGTATTGTAACGAAGGAAACCAAGAATGACCCCGAGCAGGATTACCGACACTCCCAACACCTCCCATTGCCTGGAGATAAAAGCGAGAGGCATGAAAAAAATGCAGGCGATCACACTGATCCCGGCGGCAAGGCCATCCAGCCCGTCCGACAGGTTGAGTGAATTTATGAACCCCACCATGGCGAATATCGTTATCGCCATGGCAAGGGGCCCGGTCCTGATATCGCCCGGGCCGAAAAGGTTTCCGAAGTGGGTGAGCTTGATTCCGCAGATGAGAATAAAAATAAGGACGGCGGTAATCTCTCCGGCAAATTTCATAAACGGAGAGATCGAGATTTTGTCATCCATCAGGCCGACATTAACGATCACAACGGCCCCGGTGCCGAAGGCCCAGAAAAACGGGGTTGATTTGATGAGAAGGACAAGCGACAGCAGAACGGAGAAGGCCATTGCCAGGCCTCCCATCCGCGGGACGGTGTTGATATGTACTTTGCGGGCATCGGGGAGATCGAGGATGCCGATGATCCGGGCGATTTTACTTGAAAGAGGGGTGAGAACAAGGGAGAGCAGAAGAGCTGTGTAAAAATACAGTCCCAGGCTGCAGAAGACTATCAGGTAATCAGGCGCGTTCAATGGGTTTTACGTTATGAGGAGGCGTTGGATTGTTTATTTCTCCGACCGGGTTTTCCCGGCCCGGATACGGTATCGTACAATGTGTACCGGCTGAATACCAGAAAAAGTTTTCCTGAAAACCAGCCCCGGAGGATAGCGGCTCCGGATGAAATCCGGGTCTGTTTAAGAGGCGTTGAACATTTTATCAAAGAGAGTCATGAAATATGCCGGCAACCGGTCTTTCCAGGTTTTCTGCTCGGGGAATTGTGATTCCAGCCAGGCGACCCAGCGACTGGAAAAGGCTTCGATCTGTTCATGCTGGTTCCTGCTTAAAGCGAGGTTTGCCGGCGGTGCGGCGGCGGGGGGGTCGAGTTTTCTGGTGATGACGATGATGATGCGCTCGGTTTTGTTTGTCAGATAATATGAGCCCACTCCCATGACCCATTCAGTCTGGATCTGGCCGAAGAAAGCGGACCATTGCAGGAGATCTCCGGTGTTGTTACCGGTTTTTGAAGTGTACAACCGATAAGGCTCGGCGAGCGGGTAAGGGGTGATATCGAATCGTGTTGCGTCGTTTCTCTGAAAGATAATGCTGATGAACGTGTTGTCTTCATTCCCCCAGAGAAACTGTTGCATGATCGTTGGCTTGAGGCTTGTCAGCCGGTTTTTCAGCAGGGTGAAATTCTCGGGCAATGCAACCTGGCGCCCGAAACCGTGCAGACTGCTCCCATCGTGTCTGATGTTTAACGGGTTTGACGGAACGGCAGGATGATCAGCTGTCCGGTCTGCCACAGGTCGGTTTCGGCTCCACCCCTTGTCGTTGATACATTGCAGATAGTGGCGGGAGAAGTTGGCCGGATCAATACTCTTCCCGGTTTCGCTCTGCTGCAGGGCAAATTTTTCTGCGATGATTTCGCATTCCCTTGAGTCGAGATTGAAGTCGTGCTGGGTGGCCCCGGCCTTGTACCAGAGGTTTGGCGAGGAGGTGCAGGATGCGAGGAGGATTGCCGCTGCAGACAGCGCTGTTTTGAGGTTATTCATCATCGCGTCATGTCCTCAAGATGGGCCCTGGTGTGGTTGACACTCCGGTAAGGATCCATCGGATACAGTTGGCTGGGTTGTCTGACGGACTGTCCCGGATCCCTGGTGAAGCTGGTGAATGCATACTGGAGGCTCCCCCGCTGGTCCCGATCTTTGAAAAGAGAAAGGGGGATGCGGATAAAAACCCCTTTCTCGTTGTTTCCCCTGTTTAACTCCGAAACCAGATGGTCGGTGTCGGTATGGGTGTACCATGCACCGATGGTGAAATATTTGAAAGAGCGGCGCAGTTCGGTTCTGACTCCGAAATCACCGGCCAGAAACTGCCCGATCTTCAGGCCTGCCTCAAGCCCGAGGCTGGGCCAGAGTTGCCCATAGAGATTCAGGTAGTACGTTTCATAGGTTTTGCTGATTTCATCGTGAAGTTTAAAGTTGTTCGCGGTGTCCCTTTTCCGGACGAATTCACCCTCGAGCCCCAGACCAAGGCGGCCATCCTTGAAATACCGGAACACTTCCCCGCCGACTCCGGCGTATGCGCTTTCGAAAATACCGGCGGAGAACCGTCCCAGAACATGATACGGCAGATTGAGGTGCTGATCATAGGCGAGGGTTGAGACCCGGGCCCGGGACTCCCGTTCATACAGGATGAAATCGGTCCGGGCGGGGTCCGGCTCAAGATTATCATAGGGCACTTCATCCCATTCGTTCAGAAGGGTGAACTCAAGTTCGCCGATGAGCAGCCCGTTTTTCCATGGAGAGATGGATGCTCTGGGCTGGAGGAAAATCTTGTGCCTGAAAAAACCCGAAGGATCGTTCAGCAGGGTTTTAATTTTGAGGTTCATGTCCCAGTTGAGCCGGTCGTCCTGAAAATGATAACTGCCGATATTCTTTTCAGGGGTGAAGAAATCCTTCTTCTGAGACGCATTGTACTGGGAGAGCTCGGTGAATTTCAGGAAGGAATTCTTGTCGGTTTTACGGGTCATGAAGGCCCGCAGTTCCTCTCTGGTGGACTTCATCGACTGGATGACCTGGCCCTGGGACATCAGGTTGAGATAGAAGGTTTCGATTCTCTCCGGCGCCAGGGTGTCCAGAACCTTTGCCACCCTGCCGAAGGCCTTGGCGTGGGAAAGATACTTTGCGTTAATAAATTCGATGTAGATCTCCCGGTCATTGACGGAAGCGGTGACATTGAGGAACCCGTCCCCCTTGAGTTCGGTTGCCAGCAACTCGGCCAGATCTCTGTTGTCCGCCGCATGGGCCTGCCATTTGTTCTTTTCGGTAGTGGAATATGGCGCTTCCTTCGTCCAGGGAAGCAATCCTTCCGGCTCCAGAGGAAGATCAAGGGACAGCCCGATACTCCATTCCTCTCCCCGCATATATCCGCCCTGAAGATAGAGATGTTTCCCGACCTTGTACTTTAGGCCGAGGTTGACCGGCCAGCGGGCCTTGTCCGGTGAACCGTGCATCCCTTCATATTTAAAAGATGAATATTCCGCAGAGAATGTGAGGTCCGGACGGTGATGATATTCCAGACCGCCGAATAATCGTGTTTTCCTGCCGAGGCGGGAGAAAAGAAAGGTGGTGTCAAATGTTTCCCCCTTTCGCTTTCTGGAAATGTCGTCAAGGGATTCTCCGCCCATCAAGCCCTGACCGGCCCCCAGGGTGAGGTCGAATTTGTGCATGCCTTTTGACAGAACAAGGTAACGGGACGGGAAGAGGGAGGTTCCGATCGGGTCGTAGATCCCTATCGCCGTCTGGGGGAAAAATTCATCTTCTCTGGTGAGCACGAGCCGGGCTCCGGCATTACGGTCTTTATGGTACCCGTAGCCCTGGTCTTTAAAGGGGAACAGGTTGGAGTTTTCCGTGAACTGGCCGTGAATTTCCAGCCGGTCAAACAGGCCGAGGGCCACCCCGTAATAACGGAATGGCTCGGCTTTTCCATATTTGAAACGGACGTTCCAGTCCGGGAGAATCCTTGCGGTCGGCATGTCCCAGAGACCGGTGTAGGACTGCAGAGAAGGGAGGGGAGGAGGGATCTCACCGGCGGTCGCCCGGGGGGAAAGCCCCCCTATCCAGAACGCAGCAAGTATGACGAGTAGATACCGCATCAGCCACACTGCATAATGGCGCTCAGGAAAAATCCGGCGTGGATGCTTCCCGCTGTCTGGCAGTGCGCAGGAAGTTATGGAAAAAGACGAGAAACAGGGCGATAAACGTTGAGCAGAAGGCGGTGAGGGCAACAATCAGTAATTTTTTGGGTTGAAAGGGTTTTTCCGGAATGAAGGGTTTATCCAGAACCTTGAAGGATTCGAGTTTTCTGGCCTCGGAAATTTTGGCCAGCTCCAGTTGCTTGCGCAATTCGGTATAGACAGTCTGGGCGGTGATCCTCTCCCGCGATATTTTTGAAAGGGTCAATTTTTCATCGGGGATCTGTCGTTCCCAATATTCAAGTTCCGCGGTGGTTTTTTCCAGTTGCTTTTCAACAAATTCCCGTTCCCGTTTGGCATTGGAGTCGTACTCATTTTCAAGGAAAAAGGTGAGCTCGGCAATGACGTGATTGACCATCCGGGCACAATACCCGGGATCCCTTCCTTCCCAGTCAATAGTGATCAGTTCGTTTTTCGGGTCCTGGCGGGAAGAGTAGAAATCCTCAATCTTTTCTTCCTGCAGAGCGGTAACCAATGTGGGTTTTTTTTCCGGAGCGCTGACCAGCCATTGCTTTTTGCCGGAATCCCAGAGGTCTGGATAGAGAACAGGCAGCATATCGTATTTCGTGATCAGTCTCTCTTTCAACGTACGGCTGTCAAGAAAGGTCATGATATTGTTTTTTCCCTGCCCGGGAATGGAGATCGGTAATGGAAGGTTGCCGATCAGGCCGTTCAATTTACCCAGAGAGGAACTTTCATCCTTGATGGGGATGAGGGTGGCGGTTGATTGATACGTTTCCTCCAGAACAAAGTAGCTGATTGCCAAGGAGGCAAGTACGGAGAGGGTTACAAACAGAAGAATAAACAGTCTGCCTCTCCATATGACCCGCCAGTATTCAAGCAGATCGACTTCATCTCCCCGATGACCCTGTATAGGGAAAGGCGAATATGCGGATACGGTTTTATCGGTGTTTTCAGGTTCGGTCATATCTTGCTGGCGCTGTATGAATAATCTTTCACCGAGAGACGCGGCGGCCACAGGGTTATCTTATTGTACACTAATGCGGAGGTGCTTGTGATTCATTACACAACTTTCCGAGTTTGGCTGATCTCCCGATAAAGCTTAAGTTGAGCAGCTGGCCTGCTCTTACGAAACTTATACCCCTCAAGGGGGTACTGAAGTGAGTACCCGAAGGGTGAAATAAAGGGGGTTCGGCGATTTGTTCGTGCATGTGTTCCACAAGTAGCCAGAAGCCAGGAGTCAGAAGCCAGGAGAAAAGCTTTAAAATCAGTCATTCTGGCTTCCGGCTACTGGCTTCTGAATTCTCATCATGGAATGTCACAACGACTCTGAACCATTTTGTAACAGCAAATCAACACCATAAGACATTTCGGAAAGTTGAGTTCATTATATCGCGAAAGCAATTCCCGCGGTTGTGGCAATTTTGAAAACGATGTCCGAGATATCCCTGATCAATTTCAAGGCGGGAATACGCTCCAGGTCCTCGGGAACAACGATGGTATCACCCGGCATCATTTTTGTTTTGCCGAAGCTGCTGAACATGCCGCTCTGGGAAGAGGCAACGACCTCGCCGTTTGCTTTCATCAGATAGATGTTGTCGGCGTCTGCGGTTTTGGTGGGACCGCCTGCCAGGGCAAGGTAATCTTCGAGGGTATATTTAGTCTGGTACAGAAAGGAATTTGCACTGTATACACTGCCGACTACCGAAACAAAATTCGGCTGCTCCGGAATCGTAAGGGTGTCCCCATCCCGCAGTTCAAAATCAAAAACACTGTTCCTGAATGTTGCAAGCGGGGCCAGGGTGATATTGATTCGCCCTTTTGCCTTGACGGACCGCAACCTTTCCACGAGCCCGGTCAAGGCCTGCTGTTCGGCCATCGGTTGCGATTCATTGGCGTTTGAGATGAGATGGACCTGCTCAGCAAGGACCGACTGGACCTTCACCTCAAGGTCATTGACCATGTCATTGATACTGGTCTGCTGGAGTTCCCGGGCCTTTTCAGAGGTGAAATAGGCCCCATGAAAATAAGCGTTCTCTGTAAAACCTCCGGCCCGTTCAATCAGGTCGGAAAGACGCTCTCCGTCTTTGATCCGGTAGGAGCCGGGAAATCTGACTTCTCCACCGATGGAAACGCTTTTGAAGCTGGCCGCATCCCTGATCTGCCGAACGTAGACGTAGTCGTACGGCTGTAATTGAAAAGCTCCATCATCCTTGAAAGACAAGGTCTGATGGACAGTGGACACGGAACCGTTGTTGATAATCTGGCGGCTTAGATCAAGGCGGGTGCTGTCGGCATCAAATTTGAACCCGCCCGACATCCCGATCAGATCCGCTAAAGTAAGCCCCGGAGTAAAGATATATTCTCCGGGTTGCCAGACACTGCCGACGAGTTTCACCGGTTCGGTTATGTTGAATTGAGTCCGGGACAGGATTTCGATTCTGTCGTAGGGGTTGAGAGCGGTATTGTATGAACCGCTCATGACGTCCTTCAGGGGAAAACGCTCAACCCGATACCGGGTTGTTGCTACGTCATAGCGGTGCAGAAGGGCAAAGTCGGTAATGGTGTCGGGTTTGAAAAGTTCCGGTCCGGTAAGGATGTCGGAAAGCTGCAGACCGGGTCTGAATGTGAAAACATCTTCCGCCCAGACATTTCCCTGCAGACGAATGACTTGCGGCCATGAAGCGTCGACAAATTGCAGTTCAAGGAGGTCGCCGTTCCGGATGGCGACTTGTGCCAGATCAAGGTCCTTTGCCCTGCTGTCGAGATCCGAGACCACAAACTCCTGGTTTTCGTTGAATCTGCGGAGGAGCATTTTCACGGTAAAGCTCTGGGGTAATGCGCCGCCTGCCAGTTGCAGAAGGTCTGCCACAGAGGTTTCACCGGCGAGTTCATAAATGGCAGGCTGGGCGGCTGCGCCGGCGATGGCGGCGGTATGGCCAAGGCGAGGGACAAAAAGAACATCCCCGTCCTTCAAAACCACGTCGGCATCACGTGACCCTTTGAGCAGCAAGGAATAGAGATCAATTGTCTGAATCGTTACCCCGTCTCGAACCAGGCTGATATTTCGTAACGACCCGCTTTTCTTGACCCCCCCTCCAGTTATGAGGCCGTTCAGGACCGTTGAAAAGGGCTGGATAAGATGGAGCCCCGGGCGTTCAACTTCGCCGACCACATAAATTTCCATGCTTCGCAACTCTGAAAGAGCCACATTGATGTTGACGCCCTGCGTATATTTTTCCGCTTCGCGGAGAATGACCCCTTCGAGTTTGCCAAGAGGTGTCCCGGCAAGGGGGATGACCCCGAGATTGGGGAGACTGAGGGTCCCTTCTTTACTGATCACGCCGGTGTAATCGGTGTCGAGACCACTTCCCCAGAATCTGACATGCAGGGTGTCACCCGGACCGACGAGATAGTCGGGACCGGGAACAGCCAGGCGGCTGATTGATTGGCTGGTGGTATTAAAAAGTGAATAACCATATTGAGTCAATGATTGAGCAATTGAGGAGTTGTATTGTTGTCGATAAAGCTGTTCGGTGGTTGAGAGCGTTTTGTTGCCGGTTGCCGGATTTGATCTCCCATGGGACGCGCTGTCCTCTGATGATCCGCCGGCATCGGCTGTTTCATGCTCCCGGCTGGTCGGCAAAGCGCCTGCCGAGCGGTTTGTTTCGGTCATCAGAGACCGGATATGTTGCGGGATGATGAGCGGGGAGCGCTGTTGAAGCTGCCTGACCTGGGACTCTGACAAATTAACCACGCCGCCACTCACTCCGGATGGGCTTTGGGAAAGGATGTCCTGAGCACTGCTTTGATGAATACTGGCAAATGAGCCGAGGGAGAAGGTGAAAACGAATAAAAAAACGAGATCGGATGCCTTTCGATACATAGAAAATCCCCGGTATTAAATGATATGAACGGCGAGAGACTCCGAACAAAAAAGGCTGCTTTGCAGCAGCCTTTTTTTAACTAGAATTCAGTTTTTATACAAGGGGATTAATGTTGGACGGCGGTGGGGCTGCTTCCGCCACTGCTGGAAGAACCACCCATGGCGATTAAAGCGACTACCGCTACGGCGGCAAGGGCTCCGGTAATTTTACCGATACCGATTCCGGCGGCATTAACCCCGCCTCCTTCCGCAGCACCTGCGGCGATGCCACCCACGGCAACGCCGGTGGAGACAACTGCAGCATTGCCTGCAGCGCTTCCGGCGGCGATGCCTGCCCCTGCATCAGACTGCGCCAGACAAAGCGATGTTGATGAGATTGCAAAGAGAAGTCCGATGATGAATGCCGTGATTTTCTTTTTCATATCCGCCCCTTTCCAGTTTACAGAAGTTCAATTTCAAAACAAAATTTTTGTTACTGTTACGGTAAGGTTTTGCAACACCTGTGCCACACTGTAGTGTTGTTTGGGAACTCTTATATTTTGCGGGTCCTGGGGGTAAATTGAATAACCAAAAGGGCGACTTTGCAGACCGATTTTGTAATTTTGCAAACCCGGGTTTCGAAAAAATGCGAAATCTTTCGGGTGATGGGGCAAGTGCAATTTGTTCTTCCAAGGCACCGCCTGAACGCAGACCTTTCTGCTGTGCAACCAGATTACTGATATAATTTGCGGTCTGCGGCAGGGATTGAAACCTCCAATCCTGCTTCAGGATTGAAAAAAAGGGGGAGAGCCCCGGAGGTGTGTGCGGTCAGGCGAGGTAGTTTTTCCGGAAAGAGGAGTGCGCAGCGGAGATGGTTCGATATGGAATGCTTGCCAGATAGAGGCTCCCCGAACAGCAACCGCCGACTGCATACTTGTCCGCGAACATATTGGCGACAATCAGATCACCCCCGAGCATCTTGCATCTGTCGCGCAGCCGGCGAAGATTTTCGACCAGCGGAAACCTCTCTGGGGAGAGGGTATGCAATTCACTGTTCATGCCGTAGATGTAGTTGATCTGATCGGGGGGAATGCCCGGGCTGCTGTCATCAACCATGATCGTGAGCCACCACTCGCCGGTTTCCTTGAACAGATCCGGGGAGACGGAAATCCTGACGATTCCTCGCTCGGTGTTTGCAATGCTTGCCTTCAGGATGTCTGAAGTTAATTCATAGATAAATCCCTCATCGCCATAGAAGCTGTCAGGAAGATCGTTTTTGAATTCCACTTCCAGATCAAGCCCCTTGGCGTTGGCCTCAAGCACTGAGGGAACCACCCTGGTGCAGAATTTTTTTCGTACCACTGCTCCTGAGACCGGTGAAGTGAATTGTGTCCGCCCTTTGAATTCGCTGATCGTGTTTAGCCTTTCCATCGTTTCCCTCGCTGGCAGTTGGATAAATGTTGCTTGCCTGTCCGTTCGTTCAAGTCGGCGGCAAACGGCCTGAACTCCTGTAGGCTCCTGATCTTGATGATAGACGTTAGATTTTAGGATCGGATTACAGAGTGATGAAAAGTGTGTTAGCGGATGGGCAATAAAGCTTTTCTCTTGGAAACAGGTCGGAAAGAAAAAACAGGAATTTAATCCCGTTTTTACCTTTTCCTAATCTCTTGAAGGTATGAAGTTATGAAAGATCATGCAGGAGGGGGAATAAATGGTGCAAGAGCATAGATCCATCTGGATATCAGATACCCACCTGGGCGCCAAGGACACGAACAGCAGGTATCTGCTTGATTTTCTCCAAAATAACAGATCGGAACATCTGTATCTGGTGGGGGATATCATTGATCTCTGGAAGGTTGGCGCCTTCTGGCATTGGCCGGTTATCAACCAGGAGATAGTCGAACTGGTCATGGATAAGGCCAGGGATGGTACGAAGGTGTATTATATTCCTGGGAACCATGATCAACTGTTTCGCCATTATATCGGCAGTGAAATCAACGGGGTGATGGTCGTTCGTGATGCGGTTCATACTACCGCCGATGGACGGAAGTTTTTAGTCCTTCATGGTGATGAGTTTGATCCCGTCGCGACATACAGTCGCTGGTTGTCTAAGCTCGGAAGCAACACTTATCAAATCCTGCTTCGCCTGAACCGCTACTATAACAACTTTCGAAGGTCGATCGGGTGGGGGTACTGGTCCCTTTCCGCGTTTTTAAAGCATCAGGCCAAGGTGGTGGTAAACTTTATAGGCGATTTTAAAAGCGAAATCATTCTTGAAGCTGAACGTAGAGAGGTTGATGGTCTGATCTGCGGACATATCCATCACGCTTCGTTCGAGAATATCGGAGGATATCTTTACAGTAATACCGGTGACTGGGTAGAAAGCTGCACAGTACTTGTCGAGGACAACCTGGGGAGTCTCAGGATTCTGCATTGGGCCGACCAGCAGGAAGTCCTCTTTGTTGAACCGCCTCTCCTGCCGAACTTGCCGGCCTATGCGCATTGCTATAATAACTGATGCCTGGCACCCTCAGGTGAGTGGTGTTGTAACGACATTAAACCAGACGATTCATTTTCTGAAAAGTTGGGGCAATCAGTTGCTGGTCGTCACCCCCGAAGATTTCCGTACGGTCCCATGTCCTTCTTATCCGGAGATTTCCCTGGCCCTTTTTCCCAGGAAAAAATTAAATCGGTTAATGGACGAGTTTTCCCCTGAAGTGGTGCATATCGCAACCGAAGGCCCCTTGGGCTGGTCAGCGAGGCGGTATTGTCTGCAACGTGATATCGGTTTTACTACGTCCTACCATACGCGTTTCCCGGAGTATGTGAGGTTGCGGTTTCCGGTTCCTCTGGCTTTTTCCTATAAGGTAGTGCGAAGGTTTCATCGTCCGGCCAAGAGAACAATGGTTGTCAGCAACAGCCTGAAGGCAGAGCTTGAGAACCACGGTTTTTCCAATATTGCCTTGTGGTCCAGGGGGGTAGATACAAATATTTTCAAACCCCGGGGAAAAGAGTTCATCAAAGCGACTCGTCCGATTGCAATGTTTACCGGACGGGTTGCGGTGGAAAAAAATATTGAAGCCTTCCTGAAGCTTAACCTGCCCGGCACCAAGTATGTGGTCGGTGACGGCCCTGCCCGCCGTGAACTGATGGAGCGGTATCCAGAGGTCTGTTTCCCCGGATTTAAACACGGGAGCGAACTAGCAAAATACATGGCTGCGGCAGACGTGTTTGTCTTTCCAAGTCGGACGGATACATTTGGTGTGGTCATGCTGGAGGCCAATGCCTGTGGTTTGCCGATTGCCGCTTTTCCCGTCACCGGGCCCTTGCAGATTGTTAAAGGGGGGGTAAACGGTGTTTTGGATGAAGATCTGGAGTCTGCAGTGTTGCAGGCCCTTGGAGTTCATCCGGAAGGTTGTCTGGCCGAGGCAGGCCGATATTCATGGGAGGCCAGCACGAGACAGTTTCTTGAAAACTGCTACCGAAACCATGATCCGGCTCAAAGGAAAAAATTAGATGCGGCGCCACGCCTTTCCTGAGAACGGACTGCGGTATAAAGCTGAGTTGAGCAGCTTGCCTGCTCGTACGAAACTTATACCCGAAGGGTGAAAAGCTGAGTTGAGCAGCTTGCCTGCTCGTACGAAACTTATACCCGAAGGGTGAAAAGCTGAGTTGAGCAGCTTGCCTGCTCGTAC
>JAHJIQ010000049.1 GCA_018823285.1 Pseudomonadota bacterium | reverse complement strand
CTCAACTCAGCTTTTCACCCCTCGGGTATAAGTTTCGTATGAGCAGACAAGCTGCTCAACTCAGCTTTTCACCCCTCGGGTATAAGTTTCGTATGAGCAGACAAGCTGCTCAACTCAGCTTTAAGCTTTTCTCCCGGCTTCTGACTCCGGGATTTTGCATTCTTGTGGTATACAGGCACGAAAAAATCGCCAAAACCCCTTTATTGCGGGAGTTTAACCTAACTCAGAATGTTGAGTTACTAACCAGGTGTTCATCGAGTGACTATGGGTGAACATATACTTGCTTGAGGCATTCTATGATCAGTTCAGAAATTCTGGCAAAGCTTACCCTTCCTCTTTTTGTCGATGTTTGCCGGGCCTTTTTCGGGCAGATGGGTTTTGAAGCGAAGGAGACGGATTTCGGGGCCGGTCAAGATTTGAGCAGGGTGAATATTCTATACAACAAAAAAACAAACGCCCCTCTTTCGCTCTTCCAATGTTATGCAGGGAATTCCCCGGTTGGTCTGGAGATGATCAGCCGGTTTGATGATGTCATGGGCGCAGTGAACATGACCAGCGGTTATTTCCTGAATCTGGGCCATTGTTCGGAAGATGTCCGTTCTTATGCCGCGGCCAACCGGATCAATCTGGTGGATGTGAACAAGCTTGCGGAGTTGATCAATAAGTTGCCGGAGGCCGGTCGTGACCTCATCGATGAGATAGCCGGCCAAGGCCAAAAAGGTGCGGTTGACACAGTTTTACAGGCAGCAGCGGGGAATGTGCCGGGTTGTGCCAAGTGCGGGTTCAGGATGCAGCTACGAATTACCGAGGGAAAGTACAGGGAAGGGAAATACTGGGAATGCCCGAACCCTGATTGCAGGTATATTATCGCTTTTTCTGAAGAGCTTGATTAATCCGGGTTGGTTTCCGGAGAAAAAAACCTGTGGGACCTAACCGCCACTTGCAATTTACAGCAAAAAAGCTACTATTGTAGCTCCCTGCGGCAGACAAGCGCTAGACTTCGAGCCACGGGGAATCCCCGGATGGAAGGTTGCTTCCCTCGGATTCGCTCACTAACCCTGCTGCAGATTGCGAACAGCGTGAGATTTCGAGATGCGGGGAATGCGGTGTGATGTGCATGTTCAATACGTTTGCGGAGGGTTGTGACTTTCAGGGAAGCTCGCCTGGTCACGCGAAACTTAGTCCCGCAGGGTGAATAAAGCCGAGTTGGGCTGCACGTCTGCTCGTACGAGACTTATACCCGAAGGGTGAAAAGAGGAAAAAGATGGCATATATATTGGTAATAGATGACGATGATCAATTCCGGAAGTTTGTAACCAGCATGCTTGTCCGCGAAGGCTATGAAGCCGAAGGGGCACACGATGGTTATGTGGGAATGGCCATGTGCATTGAAAGGCTGCCGGATCTTGTGGTGACGGACATTGTGATGCCTGAAAAAGAGGGTCTCGGGACGATCGCGGATCTGAAGGCTGAATTTCCGGACATGAAAATTATCGCTGTCTCTGGATTTGCGAGCAAAGGGCCTGAAGATTATCTGACCCTGGCGGAAAAACTTGGCGCCTCCTACAGTTTCAGTAAGCCCTTTGAACGGGACGAATTTTTGTCGGCAGTTGAAGAGCTGGTGGGCAGGTGATTCACGATGTGAACTGATTCAGGTCAAGAGAATGCTGTTGCGGCCTGCCGGATTCCCGGCGGGCCTTTTTTATTCCGTGACCGGTGAGTAAAAACCGAGATGGATGTTGCTGCCGATAATGGAACAGCCGTACCGGTTCTTAATCACATTTTTGACCTTGTAGTCCTGGTAGATTTCTGTGCCGCTGATGTCGTCGAGGTTGAAAAGGACCTTGATGGTGTCCCCTTCGTTGATCCCGAGCTCTTTCCTGGTCTTGATGGCAATTCCTTCACGGGAGAGATCCACAACCATGCAGTTGTTTTCTCTTGGTTTTTCTGCGTCGGATCTATTCAGGGCGTTTAAAGAGCTGGTGCCCAGGGTGATGGTTTCCTCTCCGCTGGTTTTTTCGCAAAAGGCCGGGATTTCGACCTTGCGGCGTTTTCTGTTGCGATGATCAACAGCCAGCGGGAAACGGTTCTGGCAGGAGCATTTCACCTTGACTTTATGTCTGCCCGCCAGCCGTTTGAGGGAGATGTTTTTTTCTTTATTACAGGCAGGGCAGGTAAAAGAGACTATGCCGTTTTTCTGATTGACAGCCTTTATTGTATCTTTCGGTACCGACAAAGAACAGTCCTCTCTTTTTCAGGCGAAAGTAAATATTCTGCCATACCGGATATAAACTGAAGCTCGCCGCGGCAAATATTGGACTGCGGGAGACCTCGTCCGATGGTGAACCGCGAGATGACAGGGTGGGTTTATCAAATTTATTCGTTCCTCATTCGGGTAGAGAGGCGATGGCCTGTAAATTCGGGGAGGCGTTTCACCCTTCGGGGATAAGCCTCGATTTCTCGTGAACACACTGATCGGGATGAGCGGACAACCCCTTCAACTCAGCTTTATCACCAATGATGGAGCATCCGATCCGGTTGCTGATGATGTTTTTCACCTCGTACTCCTGTTTGATCTCGGTTGCGGGTGATTTGTCGGGAGAGAATACCAGATTGATGATATCGCCTTTTTTCAGCAGCTGATTCTCGGTGCTTAATAATCCCAACCCGTCATCGGATAGATCGATAATTCTGGCATTGGGATTTTTCTTCAGATTCAGCCGGTTCTGTCCTGAAGCTGCAAAGCGTTCCAGCAATTTCTCAGGGTTGCTTCTGCTGAAGACGGTGCAGCAAGCCGGGAGATCAACCCTTTTCCTCGCTTTGCCCCGATTGTTGATTTCAACAATATATTCATACCTGCAGGCACATCTGACCTTTACCCGGTATGTGGATTCAAGGGGTGAGGCTGGGGCTCTGGTCTCGGCGCCGCATCCCGGGCAGGTGAAGATGATATTGTTTTCTGAAATGACAGCCTTTCTGATTTCGTTGGTGTTGCTCTGAAATTTGTACATTTGGTCCACTTTATCATTTTTTTATAATTTTCCTTTCACCAGGGGCTCACGTTACTTCATAATCATTTATTACTTCCATGGTCATCCCGACACCGGTTTTTTCCTGAGTGTCATTCAGGTCTGGCAGACCTGACAACCATCCATTTGCATCGATACTAGCAAAAAAATATTCAACGGACAAGTATAAGATCATAGAAGTAGCTGTAATGATTAATTTTTTCTGAAAAATGGGAAGAAGCCGTATCCTTGGATCGGCAGAGGCTGTGATAATGCGAAGGGCAAAATCACTGAACCCCGTGATCAATCAGATAAACTCTCAAGTGGCTGTTATCATTTAATATTTTACATCCTGCATAGGTGCCTTTTACGTGACGGACTTCACATTCCAGGCTGATTTCGGTTGCGGTGGGGGTGTCGAGTTTGAAGGTGAGTTGTAAAACCTCCCCTTCATCAACTTCACGGCCATCCACAAAAAGAATTCCTATTCCATTTCTGGAAAGATCAATAATCCGACAGTTGTGTATCGGCAGGTCCATGCCGTTCGGTCCTGCTCCAGGGGCGGATTCTTTTCGGGCGCCAACCCTGTAATGCCCCGGCAGATCGACAGGTTTCCGGTATTTGTCCCGGAAATCAACCTCGGCGATGAAGTCGTTCTGGCAGACACAGCTGATCCTTGAGCGGTATTTTTTCTGCAGATCCTCAATGGAAATCCTGGTGAGGCCACGACAGTGGGGGCAGATGACTTCTGCGGTCTGATTGATGCGGACATAAGCTTTGACGATTTCCATCTTGCTCTCTCGGTTATTGAAGTGATATTCCCGGGATAGTGCCTTTCCCTGACACAATCCATGAACGGATCATGAAACAGTGAAGCGGTTTTGCCTATCCTGTTATTGTACTGCAAAGCGCAGGTCCGCTTGGTCTGCCGGCGCCGAATGGAATAAATATCTAACCTGTTGATTAAATGCTTGTCAAGATGGCCATTTTGATTATTGGCAGGAGAGCTTTATGTTCTACGGGGATCTGGTTAAGAATACCCCCGCAGGATCCCAGGATAAACCCTTCATTTTTATCCTGCGATCAGATTGTATGAATAATTGGTCAGCGGATAGATGATCCGGGAAAGGACGCCCAGGTAAAAAAGGACCAGAAGAATTATGAAACCGAAAGGTTCAAGCTTCTGATACATAGCGGCAAGATCAGCGGGTAGGAACCCGGACAATATCTTGCTCCCGTCAAGCGGAGGGAACGGGATAAGGTTGAAAAAAGCCAGCAGCAGATTGATCCAGACGCTGGCGGCAAGCATTTTGGCCAGAGGCAGAAAGATGGCATGGGGAAGGAGGGATCCGGTAAACATCAGCAGTTTGAGAACGAGGGCGCTGGCAAGGGCGAGGGCGAAATTGGCTCCTGGTCCGGCGAGCGAGACCCAGACCATGCCGCGGACCGGGTCTTTAAAATAGGCAGGGTTCACCGGGACAGGCTTTGCCCAGCCGATCTTCATGATGATAAAGGCCAGCACGCCGATGGGATCAAGGTGTTTGACGGGGTTCAGGGTCAGCCGGCCCTGCTGCTGGGCGGTCGGGTCGCCAAGGCACCAGGCCACGTAGCCATGGGCATATTCGTGCATGGTGATCGCCAGGAGAAACGGCGGGGCCAGAATGATAAGCTGTTGCAGCATGTTGTTCCTTTTTTTTTTTGAGATTGGTGAATCACGATGACCTTCTTGCAAATTGACAGTCATCCACGAATGTTGTTATCGACAACCCGGTCTTGACGAACTTTTCACTCTTAACTTTTCACTTTTCTCTCTGATAGCGGCCAACCGGGAAATGCTTTTTGATAAACAAGAGTTCATCATCGCGGCTGTCCACCTCGGAGTCAAGCTTTGCTTTGAGTAGTCTTTCCAGAATTCTTTTATAGATAGGACCTTCAGGATAGCCGATTTTGCGCAGATCGTTCCCGGTCAAATGCGTTTTGACCTGCTGCAGATGAGTGATGTAGTGGGAGATTGCTTTTTTGGCGTGGTGGTTATGGGTCATGCCCATCAGGAAGAGAAGGCCCTCTGCAGCCAGGGGTTTTAAAAGCTGGTAGGTTTCACTGGCTTCAAGTGATGGATGTCTTTTCATCGTCCGGAGCAGGCTGACGACATGGCTCTTCTCCTTCAGGATGAGATGGGCATACCGTTCCGGGATCTCAAGCCTTTGACATAATCCCTGCAATTGCCTGACGGTCAGACGTCCGGTCAGGGCCAGGAGAAAAACTATCCATTGCCGGTACTTTCCCCCGTGATAAAGAAGCCGGTGCCAGGCCACGGCCTGTTGGGTTTCGTCGAGGATTTTTGCCAGGGGCGGATCGTGCTTCAATGATGGATGCAGAAACCGGAGGAGGTCGAAATAAACCAGTCTCCTGATCGCCGGCAGGGGGTCTTTTTCCGAAAGAATCTGTTTGAGTTCGGTGAAGATTCTGAAACCGAGCCGACTCTTTTCCCGATGGTCCCTGTCGGTTTTCCTGGGCCTTCCAGACCGGAAGAAGGTGTTGAACAGTTCCATCTTCACCGCGCCTTTTATCAGTCTCTCGGTGTGTTTGGCGACCGTGAAGCCCAACCGCTGTTCAAAACGGATAGCCCGAAAGATCCGGGTCGGGTCTTCGACAAAACTTAAGTTGTGCAGGATCCGGATTTTGCGGTCCTTGATATCATTCTGGCAGTTAAAGAAATCCACCAGAACGCCGAAGGTGTTGGGTGCCAGGTGGATCGCCAGGGCGTTGATCGTGAAATCACGGCGATACAGATCAAGTTTTATCGACGAAAGTTCTATGGTCGGCAAGGCTGCCGGATATTCGTAATATTCCAGTCGGGCGGTGGCAATATCGACCTTGAAGCCGTCCGGCAGGATGACGACCGCAGTGTTAAATTTTTCATGGGTGCGGATTTCGCCCTTCAATTTTTTTGCCAGTTTCCCGGCGAAATCAATGCCGTCGCCTTCAATGACGACGTCCAGGTCAAGGTTCCGGTTCCGGAGGAGCAGGTCCCTGACGAACCCCCCGACCGCATAGGCCGTGTAGCCATTCTCAGCGGCGGTTTCGCCGATGGTTCTGAGCAGAATGATGATCTCTCGGGACAGGTTTTCAACCATCAGGTTGTTCAGGTTCCGCTGCCGTTCACTGGAAGGCTGTTCCTGGGCATCAAGAAGGTTTTTCGGCAGATGGGCCGGGTCGTTGACCAGGAGATTCAGCAGGTCGGTCCTGGTGATCACCCCGAGAATGACATCTTTTTCGATGATCGGGATGAAGCGCTGCCGGTGTTCGATGATCAGTTCCTGAATCTCGGACAAAGTTGCATCGGCAGTGAGGGCGGCAAAATCGGTGGTCATGTATTCACTGACCGGCTGATCGCCCAGTCCATGGTAGATGGCTTTGCCGGCGACCCGCCGGGAAATCATGCCGACCATCTTTTTCCGTTTTACCAGCACCGGCAGGACGGTGATGTTGTAGCGGTCGATGATCTGGTTGGCGGTCTTGATCGACACGTCGGGGGTCACCGAGATCACCGGCGAGGACATGATTTCCCGGGCGATACTGGCCGGGCGCACATGTTTGTGGAGGAGTTGAACAAGCTTTTCTTCTGCCTCGATCAGGGTCATCTCCCTGACGGTAGCCGAGGCGGCGGAGGCATGGCCGCCGCCCCCGAAGTCGAGGGCGATCTCTCCGGCATTCACTTCTGGAATACGGCTTCTGGCGATCAGATAGAGCCTTTCCCCCATGCTGGCGAGGGAAAAGAGGGAGTCGAGGTTCTCCATAGCCATGAAACGACGGACGATCAGGGCGAATTCGTCAACATATTCAGGCAGTTGGATCTTGGAGACGGTTATATCGAGTCCCTGGATGGTGTAGGTTGTCGCCGATTTCATCAGCTCATGCAGCAATTCGATCTGGCTGGTGGTCAGTTCATGGGTGATGAACTGGGCAACCGTGCCAAGATCGGCGCCCAGGGTGAGCAGCCAGGCCATTGCCTCCAGATCCGCCGGGGTGGTGGTGGCAAAGGTGAAAGAGCCGGTGTCCTCGTGGATGGCCATCGCCAGAATGGTCGCTTCATCGTGGTTGATCGGGATTGCCCGTTCACGGAAGATCTGGGTGAAAACGGTGGCGGTCGAGCCCACCGGCCGGATCTCTTCAAGATCGCCTCTGATGTCGCCGGGGAGATCGGGATGGTGATCATAAAGATGGAGGATGACTTTCGGATTCTTCAGACAGTCGGCAAAATTTCCGATCCGGCCCGGCTGCCTGGTGTCCACGACAATGAGCCTGGTAATCCTCGAGATGTCCAGATTTTTCTGGCGCTGGAATTTGTAGGCATGTACGGATTTTGACAGATAATCGCGCAGGTTCTTTTCCTGGGAACCGGAAAAAGCGAGAATTGCCTCGGGGTAGAGTTTGCTCGCGGCAATCATTGAGGCCAGCGCGTCAAAATCCGCATTCTGGTGAGTGGTTATGACATCCATGGGGCCATCTTACCGGAATTCCTTTCGGGAGTCATCTGCTCTGCTTCGAGCCGGCAGTATTTTTGGATTTGGGGTGGAATTTTTTTCCCTAGGCAGGACTGAAGGTTATGGCTGATTAAAAAATACGATTCGGCGGTGAGGAGTATAAAACATAAATTTGTGTCCCGGAGGATTGATCCGGCCATGCGATCCTTGTCTGTTCAGCAAACTATACAAGGATCATTTTATGATAAAACGAACTTGCTATTTTTCAGGTCCCTCGTTTTGTAGTCGGGCAAGGTCATCTTTTAGGGCCTGAATTTCTTTCCTCTCCCGATAATTCTGCATGAACGACGCCACATTCAACTCAGGCAGCAATTTTCCGACTGAGGCTAGAATCGAACTGAACAGAACGGCGGTTGGCAATAAGCATAAACTGAAAGAAAGATGCAATTCCAGATGATAATGATCGGTAAGTCGATGGGCGACCATTCCACTTGCAAGGCCCATCCAGAACAGTTTAACCAATGGTGAGCGTCCGACATAAAAAAACCTTCTCAGCATTGTCAACTGACTGATGATTCCAGCGACTCCAGAAGTTGTTATTGCCAGCAATATGATAGTGAATGACAACTTTTTGAATTCCAAGGATAATACCCGGGAGATTTCTGATGCTCTAGCCACATCAACGGAGTTTATATATTGACTTCCCATCAAGGTGTTTGCAAAGAGATGCCAGCTGCCCCGGAGAAAATACAGTCCGGCAATATATGCTCCGGAAACCACTACCGCCAGCAAGGCGTTCTTTACCAATTCCGAGAGCAGCTTCTCAAGCCATATCTTGATCTGGATTTCACTCTTGTCGATGGCAGCATGCCAAGCGGGAAACCTTAGATCCAGGTGGCTCTTGAAACTATCAGGCAGTATTTTCTCCAATATGATATGTGCTGTATTCATCCAGTGTATTCCCTGTTACACGAGTGCATGTTCGGTGAACAGATTGTGACTACTTCCACCAATCTTCTCCGGATTCAAGAAGTCGGCAAGGTAATCCATCTTTTTGATAACAGCAAGAAGGATGTTTGCAATACATGGTAATAAGCTCAATGGGCTGATTTTATGCCTTGTGCCAACTGGCAAAGGGGATAAATCATCCTGAAGAGACAGGATACAGGAGCATCTCATCCCCGAGGATGAAATTTCTGATGGGTGGATTTCAGGCGCCGGCTGTCGACGTGGGTGTAGATCTGGGTTGTCGCGATGTCGGAGTGGCCGAGCATCATCTGGACTGAGCGGAGATCGGCGCCGTGTTCGAGGAGATGGGTGGCAAATGAATGGCGCAGGGTGTGGGGGCTGACCTTCTTGTTGATCCCTGTCTGAAAGACCGTTTGTTGTACGATCTGCCAGAAACGGAGCCTGGTCATGGCTCCGCCCCGGTTGGTAAGGAACAGGGCGGGGCTGCGTTTTTTCTTCAACAGGAGTGGTCGGCCATCCCGGAGATAGGTTTTGATCCTGCCAGCCGCTTCTTCGCCGAAAGGAACCAGTCGTTCTTTGGAGCCCTTGCCAAAAATTCGCACGGTACCGCCGGTAAGATTTAACGCCGCCAGAGGCAGGTTGACCAGTTCGGAAACCCTTAACCCCGAAGCGTAGAGAAGATGGAGCATTGCCTGGTTCCGGAGAGAAAGCGGGTCGGAAAGGTTCTGCCCGTTTAAGAGAAGGGTGACTTCGGGAACAGTCAGGACTTTGGGTAGGGGCCTCCCCGGTTTCGGCAGATCGATGGCGCCGGTTGGATCCTGCTGGATCATGTTTTCACTGACCAGAAACCTGAAAAAACTTCGCAAGGTTGAAATGCGCCTGGCATTGCTGCGGGAAGAGATGCCCTGTGTATGACAGGAATCAAGAAAGGAGCGGATGTCGGCAGTTCTGATCGACTGCAGGGAGCGGATTCTTTTGCCGGCAAGGTGGGAAAAGAATGCTGCGAGGTCGGATTGATACGATTCCAGAGTGTTTGCCGCGAGCCTGCGTTCTGCAGTCAGATAATGCAGGAAAAGATCCATTTCCGGAAGGAAGTGGTGACCGGCTCCGGGGCCTGTGGATCGTTTCTGTGGTGATGTCGGATTTTGATGGGAGAGCGAGCCGGAAGCTGAATGTTTCTTCATGAAGAACACTCCGCCCGGCCCCACCTTGATTCGATGGAGCCGGTTAAGACCCTTGGAGATGAAGCAGAAGGTGTAAGCGGTTTGAAACGGCTGTCAGTATCGATGTGAGAAAAAAAGATCGAAAATACGACTAGTCGCGGTGCATGCGGTGCATGAGTTTGCGAAGCTTGCGCTTGGCCTCGGCCTCTTTGCGGCGACGTTTGGCGCTTGGCTTCTCGTAATATTCACGACGTTTCAGTTCTTTCTTGATGCCGTCAAGCTGCAGTTTTTTCTTGAGGAAGCGAATGGCCTGCTCAACATCGCCTCTGACTTCAACTGTGATCATCTTGTCTCCTGCTCATCTGGTATATTTCATCAAAGGACGGTTTCCGCCATCCATTTTGTTGCCGGGAAAAGCGGTCTTTATACAAGGAAAGAAAAGCAGTTGTCAACCAAAAACAGTTTCTTTTCAGGTTTCAGGAGCAGAAATAACAGTCTGCCCAGGAGAAAAGTCAGGGAAGGGGAGAATCGTGAATTCAAGGACGAAGGCGGGAAGGAGGCAGGTCAGGTTTGGTTTTGGTGATTCAGGCGCTTTTGTTATTCCGATGGCGGAAAGATTTTTCCCGGATTCAAAATATTGCCGGGGTCAAAGGTCTTTTTAATTGCCCGCATCATCGCCAGGGTATTGCGATCGATTTCCCGGTCGAGAAAGGATGACTTGGTGATTCCAATCCCGTGTTCGCCGGTGATGGTGCCGCCCATTTCAATGACCCTGCTGAAAAGCTTTTCCTTGGCGGTTTTGCCGGCGGCTTTCTGCTTCGGATCATTCCGGTCGAGCATGATGTTGACGTGGATATTGCCGTCTCCCGCATGGCCGAAGGTGAGGATGGTCAGGTCGAGATCTGCGGCCAGTATCTCGGTATATTCCACAAGATCGGGGATCAGGGTCCTCGGGACGACGATGTCTTCGCCGATCTTGTGGGGCTTTAGTTTGAAGGTCGAGGGCGAGATGGCCCGGCGGGCCGCCCAGAGCGCGGCTGACTCGGCGGCGGTTTCAGCGAGTCTCGACTCAAGGAGCCCCGGTTGACCGGTCAGGAAATTCCGGAGATTTTCAGCCTGGAGCTTGACCAGATCGAGGTCTCCGTCGAGTTCCACCAGCAGCAGGGCTTCGGTATTTCCGGGCAGGGGAGCGGGCAGGCTGTCGGCAACGACCTGCAGGGCGGTCCGGTCCATATACTCAAGAGTGCAGGGGGTGATCCGGCCAAGGATTCTGGCGACCAGCGAGGTGGCGGCAGAGAGATTGTCGAAGAGCAGGAGAAAGGTTTTCCTGGAGGCAGGGGCGGGCAGGAGTTTCAGGATGATCCTGGTGATTACTGCCAGGGTCCCTTCCGAACCCACGAGGAGCCTGGTCAGGTCGTAACCGGCCACCCCCTTCGCGGTTCTGACCCCGGTGTTGATGATCCGGCCGTCCGGAAGGACTGCTTCAAGGCCCAGCACATAGTCCCTGGTTACTCCATATTTCACGGCCCTTGGCCCGCCGGCGCACTCGCCGACATTGCCGCCGATGGTGCAGAAATCGTGGCTGGCAGGATCGGGTGGGTAGAACAATCCCGCCCGGCCGACCTCTTGCTGGAACCGGCCGGTGATCACCCCCGGCTCAACAACCGCCACCTGATTGGCGGTGTCGATTTCGATAATCCGGTTCAGACGGCTCATGGCCATAACCAGTCCGCCGTTGACGGCAAGCGAGCCGCCGGTCATCCCGGTGCCGGCCCCTCTCGGGACAACCGGGAAATTGCGGGCGGAGGCGAGCGCCATGATCCTGCTGACCTCGTCGGTAGATCCCGGGAAAACGACCGCTTCCGGAAGAAATTCCCGGCCGCTGCCGTCGTAAGCGTAGCAGAGCAGGTCTTCATGGGTGGTGGTCAGATTGTCGGAACCGACAATGGCGGCAAGCTCTTTGAGGGTTTTCGAATTCATCGCCGGATTTAAACACAGCTCGGGAAAGGAGCCAATTATTATTTGCTGCAGTCTTGCCGGAAGTGGAGAAACTCTTTAAACTGGGCGGGCCGGAAATTCGGAAGCATTGATGAATTCGAAAAAAGTCGTATGTGTCCAGATTGGCCAACAATAATTCAATGAGTTAGATGAACTGTCCGTCCGGCTCGTGGATTTTTATGAGACCGACAACCATAAAAGATCAATTCAGAACAGGATAAAGATAATGGCTGCCAAACTTACTGTTGCACTGCTTGCCGGAGGTCGTTCGAGTGAAAGAGAGGTCTCTCTCAAAGGGGGCGAAGAGGTTTACAAAGCCCTTGATAAAAAAAGGTATGAGATCAGGCGTTACGATCCGGCCACAGATCTGGGCAGGCTTGCCGCCGAAGCAGCGGAAATCGATGTCGCATTTATTCTTCTCCACGGTCCGTTTGGTGAAGACGGCACCATGCAGGGCTTTCTTGACATGCTTGATATTCCTTACCAGGGAGCCGGGGTGCTTGGCAGCGCAATGGCCATGGACAAGCATGTGGCCAAGCTGATGTACCGGCAGGCCGGACTCACGGTGCCCGACTGGCATACGGTGGAAAAAGGTGGCGACTGGTCCGGAAAAGAGATCCTGGCGCATCTTGGCCTGCCGCTGGTCATCAAGCCTCTGAGTCAGGGGTCGAGTGTCGGGATGAGTATTGTCGATAACGGAGATGAACTTGGTCCGGCCCTTGACAAGGCATTTGCCTTTGACCGGCGGGTGATGATCGAAAAATTTATCGCCGGCCGGGAGATTACCGGCGGGGTGATCGGCAACGACGAACCGATCGCCCTGCCCCTGGTCGAGATCATTCCCGGCGATCAGTACCGGTTCTTTGACTATGAGGCAAAATATCAGCCTGGAGCGAGCCGGGAGATCTGCCCGGCGGAGTTTGATGATCTGACCACGGTCCGGGCTCAGGAATTTGCTCTTGCCGCCCACCGGGCGCTGATGCTCGAGGTCTACAGCCGGACGGACATGATCGTGAACGACAGCGGGATCTACGTTCTTGAAACCAACACCATCCCCGGGATGACCCCGACGAGTCTTCTGCCGCAGGCGGCCCGGGCCCATGGTCTGTCATTTCCGGCGTTTCTCGACCGGTTGCTGGAACTTGCCCTGGAGAAAAAAAGATAGCAGCCACATTCTTCTGAAGTGGTGACTCCCGCAAGTTTCTCCTGCGGCACGCCCAGTCAAAAAAACACTTTGACCCGGGTGGGGAAGGGTGTGATACACTGTTCCCATGAACCGCATTGTCCGCCCCCATCTTGCCTGCGCAGTATTGTCTTTATCTCTGCTCATCCCTTCGTGGTCCAGGGCTGCGGAAATCAATATTGTTTCAGATTCCCTTCTTCGTTCCTACGAGCGAGACACTTCCGCTAAGACGAACATCGCCGTTATGCCGCTGTATGAATTCCTGCAGGTTGAAAGCGGCTCCCTGACCAAACCGGGCCTGTCCTTCCATGCCTACGGCTGGGGGCGGAGTGATCTCGGTGATCGGGCCTTTTTCACCGACAATGAAAGCGGTGAACTTCTGTATGGATATTTCGAATACACCAGCGATCATCGCGATTTCAATACCAGGCTGGGGCGGCAGAATATCTTTGGTGGCCCGACCAACGAGGTTGTCGATGGGGTGAGTCTGGGCGGGGAGATTGTTCCGAACCTGGGGCTTATGGTGTTTGGCGGTCTGCCGGTCTCCCTCACTGAAGAAAACGGCGTCGGCGGCGATCTCGCCTATGGCGGGAAACTTTCATACAGTTTTCCGGGGAAGCACCGTCTGGCCGTTTCCTACCGAATGATTGAGAGCAACAGCACCCGGGATGATGAAGTTGTCGGACTTGATCTGTTTCTGGTCCTGCCGAAGGATGTCGATCTGTCGGGCATGTCGACCCGCAGCCTGGTAACCGATGACTGGCGCGAACATCTTTATGAAGCGCGATTCTCTCTGGATGAGGTCGTCGTTCGTCCCTATTTTCAGCAGCTTCAGTATGCGGACCTCTTCAACAGCAATACCAACAGTGCGAATCCCTTCCGCTATCTTGCCGGGACCGGGGAGAAGCTCGCCACAGCCGGGTTTGATCTTTCCTGGATGGGAATGGAGGGGTGGGAGTTCGGTGCGAAAAGCAAATATCACAGCTTCAGCGTGCGGACCGATGATGCCTATTATGTAAGCGCTCTTGCCACCTGGCACAGTGAGGAAATGAGCATGGTCGGAATCGAGGCGGGAGTCATGGACGGAGACGATCCCCGTGATGAGTATCTGCTGGCCCGGCTTTTCTGCTACTGGGATGAAATCCCCTTTTCACTGCCGATCGGTTTTGTGACCGGGGACCTCATCTATGCGGATTACGGCAGACAGATCAACAACAAGGGAGACTCGCTTTTTCTCTCGGTCGGCGGCGGGAAGAAGTTTCTTGATGGCGCCCTGGAAGTGAAGCTGGCCGGCGATTACGCGTCGGACCCGTATTATAAGGAAGACTACCGGTCGACTCTGGTCGTCACATACAGATATGCGGTCATCAATGAAGATGAATAACATTTGGTCGACGAGATTTCTGGTTCTGGCCCTGCTGGCGGGAGGGTGCTGGCCGGTCGCCCAGGCCGGCGCGAAGACCCTGATCCATCCGGCTTACGTCGATCTCGGGCAGCGGAAACCCATGTGTACCGACTGCCATGACGAGGAGCCGGTGAAGGGAGTGGTCCCGAGAATATACAATCATACGGTCTATTTCGGCGACAACCATCGCCTGGAAGCGCGGCGCGACCCGCAGGTCTGCAATATGTGCCACAAGCAGAAGATGTGTAATGATTGTCACGGGATTGAGATTGAGTTGAAGCCGTCAGAGAGAGACCGGACCGGCAATTACCGGCGGATGCCGCATCGGGGCGATTATCTTTCCCGGCATCGGATCGAAGGCCGTCTGGACCCGGGCTCCTGTTACCGGTGCCACGGGAATCCGCGGCGGGCCAAGACTTGTGTTCGCTGCCACGGATAGCAGGGAGTGAAAGTTGGGTATTAGAGGAATTCAAATGATGACGTTGCGGGTACTGTGGCTCATGGTTCTGGTTGTTGCCGGAGGGTGTACTTCTACGCCCGGCGATGACAGCTCCGGCAACCCTCTGGTTACCGACCGCAACCATTCAATCGACTGGGCGGTGATGCATGGAGTTTCCGCAGCTTCAGAAGTTGATTCCTGCAAAGTCTGTCATGGCGCCGATTATCTGGGAGGCACGGTAAATGTAAGTTGTCTGGCCTGTCATCTCAGCGGTCCACCATTCTCAATTCATACCGCAAGCTGGACCAATACCGTGAACGATCACCAGACCTTCGCGACCATCGCCAGCTGGACAAAATGCGCCAATGCTTACTGCCATGGGACTGATCTTGACGGCGGTTCCATAGGTGGAGCTTCCAGAGGTCCAAGCTGCCTGAGCGGTTGTCACACCACCGGCAACAATGCGGGGCAACCCGATGCGCCGCATGGCAATTATGATCCGACAACAACCCCGGGCAATCACGGACTGGCCGCGAAAGCGGACATGGTGTACTGCCGTAACTGCCATGGCCGCCCCGAAAACACCTTTGACGGCGGGTTTGTGACCGGGATTCTGGGCGACCCCAGCGGTATTTCCGCCAACTGCTCTTCTTCATCATGTCACCCGGACGCGATGGCCCATCCGACCAACTGGCAGGGCGGAAACGATGTCGGGGGATATGCGTCAAGCCACCGGAATAACGGAGTGGTGCAGGCGGTGATCAACAACAGCTGCGCTCTCTGCCACAAGGTAGATGGGGCCGGGGCCGGCCCATTGGGCGGGGCACCGAGCTGTTTCGGTGCAAGCTTCACCAACGCAAATGGATCAGCCACCAGCTGTCACGCGAACGGCCCCGGGCCATTCCACATGGACACACATTTCAGCTGGGCGGGAACATGCGCCAATTGCCATGCCGGGACAAGCATTGTCGCCGATGTCCATAACAATACCTGCAGCCTCTGTCATGTTTCGGCAAGTGGAGGAGGGACATTAAAGGCAGGAACAGATGGAACGGCTGTGGGAAAGACGACTGCAAGCACCTGCTTGAGTTGTCATCCAGCAGCAACTTATCCGGCGGATGGAATTCACCACACGAACGGGGGCAGCATATCTTATACCGTTAACAACAATTGCACATACTGTCATGCTGATCCTCGAGGTGTCGGAGCAGCATGGAATAATGGCGCAACACCTCCAACAAGCCTGCACTGCCTGGACTGTCATGGGAGCCCAGTTAATCGCCTTACTCCGGCAGTTTCCGGTGCGGACTACTCGACCGTCACGGCAACACAAGTCCATAACTTACCTGGGACCATTGATAACTACGGCATGTGCTTCAGTTGTCATGATAATGATACGACTGATAATGCTCCGATAGTCACGACATTACATGCGAAGCCGCCGACATGGACTGCGCCTGCTTTCAGGGCTGGCGATAACTGTGCTAATGGCGTTGCGGCGGATCATCCAGGTAGAACAGAAATCGGTTTCTTTTTCACTGTTCTGGATGCTTGGGATGGAGGGGCTGGCCCAGGAGATGAGGCTAACAAAGGGGGGACGGAAAATGACTGCCATCCTCCTTGGCCTGATACTGTCTTTGTGGGTTCTTCCGGCACGTTTGCGGTTCCGTCTGTACCTGGTAATGGGAATACCGGCGGCACTGTTCCTCTGCCTAACTGACCTGGTTGGCCCGAAGTAGCATGACGGCCTGAAAGTTCCGCCAGCTCACATCGCTCATTTGTTCTTTATCTAATCACTCTTTGTTGAGTGATAGACTGAACGGGTCACCGGTCGTGAACGAAACCATACAGGATATGTATGCTTGGGCAGAAAAACAGAGTGATTTTCGGGGTGGTTATTCTTTGCCAGATTTTTCGGTGGACTTTTGCCTGGGCAGTTGAATCCTCATTTATTTATCCTCCAGACAAAATCATCACCAGTCTTTCGTCGATCAGAGTGATCGGTAGCGACCCCCATAAAGGTCAAAGGGGGGTGCGTGTCTTCAGGCAAGGCGGGAGAGGAGAAGACGCACAGAAACTAAATTCTGCGGACGGATATTTCAGTCAAGAAGTGCAATTGAGTATTGGGCCGAACGTTATCATCCTCTCCGCCAACGGCAAACAGGCAGCTGCTCTCCATATCATCAGGTCCGATGCAGTTGGTGACGAACCTGCAAAAGGATACAAAAACTATTTTCTCCACCCGAAGGAGGATTACGCCGCCGACTGCATCGGCTGCCACCCGGTCGGAGAGAGTGGCCAGCCAGCCTATTCTCGCCTGAAGCAGAAAACCTCCTGCACCAGCGCCAGCTGTCACAACGACAAGGGCAAAGCGAAAAATCAGCACGGGCCGATGGCCGAGGGAAGTTGTGTGGAGTGCCACAATCCGCATGGCACGACCAATAGCCGGATGCTGAGGGCTGTTCGGGCCGAGCTCTGTTACCGGTGCCACGATGATCTGGAGGCTGAATTCGACAGGAAGTTCCAGCATTTCCCGGTGAAGAAGGGTGAATGCCTCTCCTGTCATGAACCGCATGAGTCCGATCTTGAGTTTCATCTGAAGCGGGGCTCGATCAAGGAGCTGTGCGCCGGGTGCCACGGCACAAGGCTTACCGACTTTCCAAATCTTCACGAACCGGTGAAGGAGGGTGATTGTATCGCCTGCCATAATCCCCATGTTTCGGATTTTGCGGGGCTTCTCTATGAAGATGGCAACAAGATGTGCTTTCGCTGTCACGAGGTGCGGGAAAAAGAATTTGCCCGGGAGCATGTCCATGAACCGCTGAAAAAGGGGTGTGTCATCTGCCATGATCCGCACGGCTCGGTGGCCGGAAACCACCTGCGCACCGAACTGGATGAGAATGGTCGCTATATCCCCGGCCAATCAATGAAGGATTCCTGCCTGGTCTGTCACCGGAAGCTGAACCCGCTGATTGCCGATGAAATGGAAAATGCCATCGTCCCCCATAAGCCGGTGGCCGAGGGCAAATGTCTGGTCTGTCACACCCCGCATTCGACCAATTATAAAAAACAGTTGAACCGGCCTTTGAAAGAGATCTGCTTCTCCTGCCATGAGGGCATGAAAAAGTTGCTGGCCGAAAGCAAGGTCCAGCATGGCCCGATCAGGAAGAGCAGCTGCGAACAATGCCACCTGGTCCATGGCGCCGGGTACGGGAAGCTGCTGGCGGCCCGCTTCGACACCACGTTTTTTGGTGATTTTGCCGTGGCAAAATATCAGTTATGTTTCAACTGTCACAGCAGTAAGGTTTTTACCGCCCGGGAAAGCATGGAAACAGGGTTTCGCTATGCGGATCTGAACCTCCACTTTTTTCACGTCAACCGTGACAATGGCCGGGGGTGCAAAACCTGTCATGATATCCATGCCTCCAATCAGGACAAGCATATCCGGGAAAGCACGCTGTTCAAAAAGAAGTATAAGGTGAAAATAAAGTACACCTCTCTGGAGAACGGCGGGAAATGCGTGGTCGGGTGTCACAAGCCCAGGCAATACGACCGTGAAAAAAAGATCATGGGGTAAGAGTCCCGGCAACGGGCAATTGGGAAATATGATGAAGAACAATATTGAAGGCAGAAATTATCGTCCTCTCTTGCGCTTCCGGCTCCCGCTCGTGCTGATGCTGATCTTTGTCCTGATCTCTCCGGGGCAGCCGGATGCGGCCTGGGCAAACGTTCTCAGGGCTTTTAAGCCCGGTGATAAATTGCCGGTGATCGAGCTTCCCGAACTTGCCTCCGGGCGCAAGATCGCCATTACTCCCGGGCAGGATAAACCATCGGCCCTCTTTTTCTTTTCGATCAACCCCGATTTTCGCAAGAAAAGAGCGTTGGCCCTGCTTTCGGAGTTGGCAAGCCTCGCCGGTCATTATCGAAACCGGGTGAATATTGTCGGGATCTATGTTGAGGATTCAGGAAAGGAGGTGGTTGAGGAGTATATGAAAACCATCACCGTCCCGGTCACCGTCCTTTATGATGTTAACCGGGATGTTTACAACCGGTATGGAATTTTCATGATGCCGCTGATTGTTCTCGCAGACAAAAGCGGGGCGTTGCATGAGGTTGTCCCGTATACCTATGATATCAAGAAGATAGTTGACAGCAATCTCAAGTTTCTGCTCGGCGACATCAGCGAAGTCCAGTTGCGGGAAGAATTGAAGCCGAAAATCAACATTGAATTGTCCAAGGAAGAAAAAGAGTATATCCGCAGGGTGAATTACGGGAAGGTCATGGCCTCACGCAAGATGTACGGTCAGGCGATCAGGGAATTCAATACCGCTGCCACTCTGATGCCGAAACAGACAGCCGCCTATGTCGAACTCGGATTTGTCCACATCGTAAAACAGGACTGGGCGGAAGCGGAAAAAGCCTTTAAGAAGGTCCTTGCCGCCGAACCCGAATCGGACGACGGGGTTGCCGGTCTTGGCCTCGCGCTCTACGGCAAGGGAGATGTGGAGGGCGCTTTCCCGAAGCTGGAAATGGCTTTTATCGCACCGAAACCCCGCCTCGAAGTAATTCTCGCCCTGGCCGAAATCCATGAGCAGAAGAAGAATTACGAGAAAGCGCTCCGCCTGAACAAGCTGGCGATTTCCAGGCTGATGGTCAAAATCAGTCAACGCTGGAATTAACTCGACTTTCTGACTTGTCTTATGGTGTTGATTTGTTGTTATAAATTAATTGAGGGCCATGGTGGCATTCCAATGAGAATTCAGAATCCAGAAGCCAGGAGCCAGAATGACTGATTTTAAAGCTTTTCTCCTGGCTTCTGACTCCTGGCTTCTGTCTTCTTGTGGCACACAGGCACGAAAAATCCCCAAAACCCCTTTATTTCACCCTGCGGGTATAAGTTTCGTGCGAGCAGACGAGCTGCTCAACTCAGCTTTATCGGGAGGTTAGCCAAACTCAGAAAGTTGAGGAATTAACGGTGCGGATTTGGCGACGCCTCATGCGGGGTCGGGGGCTTGCCAGACAACAGAGCGGTTGCGGCCCGATTCCTTGGCCCGATAGAGGGCCATGTCCGCAGCTTTAAGCACTGCTTCCTGGCTCCTGCCGTGATCAGGGAAGGCGGCCACGCCCAGTGAAATTGTGACGTGGAGCGCTTTGCCGTGAAAATCGACATGGAGTTCTTTTTCCACCCGGGTCCGGATCATTTCAGCTCGGGCGGCAATATTTTCCAGGGGTGAATCCGGCATTACAATGATGAACTCCTCCCCGCCATAACGGCAGACGATATCTTCTCCCCGAACGCTGTCGGTCAGGAGCCTGGCAAGTCCGATCAAGACCATGTCACCGGCTTCATGGCCGTATGTGTCATTGAATTTCTTGAAAAAGTCCACATCCAGCATGATGACCCCGGTGGGCGTCTGGTTGCGTTCCGATTTCAGGAATTCCCGGCCAAGGGATTCTTCCATGTAGCGGCGGTTGAAAAGATTGGTGAGCCCGTCCCGCACGCTCTGCCGGTGCAGTTTCTCGCGGAGTCTCAGATTGTCGATGGCCAGAGTGATATGGTCGGTGGCGGCGGTTGCGAGCCTTTTAATGTTGTCGAGACTGCGCTTCCGATCCTCCCCGTCATAGACAGCCAGAAACTTCCAGGCCAGATGGATCAGGCCGAGGGAACCCTGTCGGCCTTGGAGCGGCAAGCACATCGAGAGGGCCAGATCGCGTTTTTTTAAATGTGAGCAAGGCTGCCCGTCACGCATTTCCGGCATGCAGACAGTTCTTCTTCCCTTGCGGAGTGCCTGGCATTCTCCATGCTGAAAGGTTGCGGGCTCTTCGGCGGGGTAGTTGTTCCAGGAGTCCACCCGGCCTACCTCCTGCCCATCTTTGCAGGTACAGAGAGCGCCGGCGGCCTGGGGAAAGAGGGAGCGCATTGTTTCACTGATCACCGCAAACGCTTCTTCCTGGGTCTGGCACGCCTGAAGGGACTCTCCCATTTTGTTGAGGATTGAAATTTCCCGGTTCCGCTGCTCAAGCCGTTCTATCCAGTCCTGCAGTTTCAGGTTGGTGGTGGTCACCTCTTCCTGCATTTTTTTCCGTTCGGCAATCTCAACCACCAGGCGATTGTTTTTCTCGTCGAGTTCCCGGGTTCGCTCCAGAACCTTTTCATCGAGTTGTTCGATGTGATCTTTAAGCTGGCTGACCATGCTGTTGAATGCTCCGGCGAGAAAACCGATTTCGTCAGGGCTGTCAACAGTGCAGCGGGCGGAGAGATCTCCATGTTCAACTCTGGACGCCGTGGTGGTCAGGTCCCTGATCGGTCGCAGCATCCTGCTGATCAGAAAGGTGATTACGAGGATGGAAAAAAAGACGGTGATGGCGGACACGATAAGGATTCTGTTGCGCAGCTGGATCGAGGTATGGTTCAGCTCGCGGTCGCTGATGGTGAATACGATAAACCAGTCAAATCCTTTGACATACCGTACCCAGGCAGTCTGGGTGCTGTCGGCGCCCTTAATCTTTTTGGTGGTTTCAGTCGGGGAGGGGGGCCAAAGGTAACTGACTTTATTGTCGGGTCTACCGGCAGCAGCGATCAGGTCTTTCGCAACGGTGTTTCCGGTCAATATGTTTTTCAGGTCGGGGAGAGGGTTGTTCTCAAGGGCCGGATCGGGATGGATAATCACGTTGTTGTAGGAATCAAAGATGAAGATCTGCCCGAGGTTGGTGCTGCTGATTCTTTTGACGGTCTCTCTCAACTCATCCACCATTTTTTCCCTGCGGAGAATGACCTCGGTTTTCAGATCGTCGAGATAGACGCCGGTGCCGATTACCCAGTCCCATTGGGGATAGAGCTTTGCGTAGGCCAGTTTTTCAAAGGGAAAGTCTTCACCGAGACGGTGCCACCAGAAGCGGTGAAACCCTTCGCCATTCTGCCGGGCTGATTCAACAAGCGGCATCAGGATGTAGGTGCCGAACTCGTCACGATACTCCGAGAAATCCGTCAGGTGCAACTGGGGATCAGGGTGGGAAAGATAGCGGCCGGTATAGTCGGCCACCCAGACATAATCGTTGTTGCCGTACCTGAACTCCCGGAGCTCTTCAAGGGCGGTCAGGCGTGCTTCCTGTTCGGTCAACAATCCATCGCGCACCTGTTTGAGTTTATTGTCCAGATAGTTTTCCTGAAACAGGACAATATTCTTCAGCTGCTGGCGGTGGCCGTTTTCGACAGATTCCTTATATGCTTCGATTGAGAGATGATCGGCTTCCACCAGTTCCTGGAGGTTGTCGATAAAAGTCCTGGCGGCCAGCTCCTCCATGCCGTAGACCTTTTCCTTCAGATAAGGGACGGAAAGAAAATAAAAAGCGAGCGCGAGACCCAGAACGGAAGTGAGGATCAGGTAGAAAAATCGTCTGAAGAGGGGTGATTTGTACATAAAAAAGTCTCTGCCCCGGGAAGTTGATGGCCTGATTTTTCCTGAGAATGCTATTCATTCTATGATGGATTGAGGGTCAAATACCATCATAAAGCAGGGGAAGTGTTTTTTTTAAGGAAGCGATGAGGAAGACCTGAATCCGATCTCGGACGCCCCGCAGGGCGGCGGGTGAATATCCGCCCCCGCCATCGCGCAATAGCTTCGAAGGCAAATACAGCCACTTGAGACCGAAGATCGCACTAAGCCGTCACGGATTCAGGGAAGAGTGACCGATGGCGGTGGCAGGATGCTGGTTCGGCGGGGGGGGGGGGGGGGGGGGGGGGG